>JBGTAU010000363.1:0-10751 GCA_041749675.1 Rhizobiaceae bacterium
TCGGCGACGGTGCCTGCGGCAGGCAGCAAAATGCACATTTCCTTTGATGCTACCAATGCTGCCATCTTGCCCGATGCCAACGTCAGGAAAGGTTGATCCATGCAGGACCTTTTGCGTCGCTATGGTTCGGGCCTGACAGCAACATTCATTGGATTGACATTCTTTTGGCTGGCTATCTTGGTTCTGCTTCCAAACTTCACGCTTTTCGAAAGCTCATTCCGGCCTTATTTGCCGGTCGTTGACGTTGGCGGTCCTAAAGACACCTATTCCATCAACAACTACCTGCGCATTTTTGGCGGCGAGGTTAACATGTCAATTTTTGGCATCAATGTGATGGTTGCGCCGCGCGTGAAGGTGTTTTTGCTGACAATATTTTATTCGGGCGTGGTCACGCTCATCAGCTTTATGCTGGCGTATCCGCTTGCCTACTACCTTGCAAAAGTGGTCTCACCAAAGTCGCTGCCAACATTGTTTCTGCTGCTGTTCGTACCGCTTTGGGTTTCAGAGGTTCTACGCTCTTTTGCATGGTGGATTATTCTGGCATTCAAAGGACCACTCAACGCCGTTTTGATGTCGTTGGGCGTCATCAGCGAAGAAATTCGCTGGATTGAAGGTTATTCGCCGGTGATCATTGGCCTCGTTTATACATATGTTTTGTTCATGCTTTTCCCGATCTACAACGCCATGCAATCCCTCGACAGCAATCAAATTGAGGCAGCGGATGACTTGGGCGCGCCGTGGTGGCGCATTCATTGGCGGGTGATCCTGCCGCATTCAAAGCCCGGCATAGCATCCGGCGCTGTGATGGTGTTCATGCTGTCAGCCGGCTCGCTTCTCGTTCCGTCGATCATGGGTTCGACCACATCGGGCTGGTTCACCCAAACCATTCAAGGCATCATGCTGGAAGAACAGGACTGGAACTCGGGCGCTGCCTTTGCCTTCATGCTGCTTATTGTCTGCACCATTGTTGTCAGCCTTGCCATGAAGGTCTTTGGCGTCAAACTCTCTGACATTGCCAAGTAGGAGGGGAAGATGAACAACAACCGCAACTTCTTTTTCCACCTCTATATGGGTGCATTCCTGCTCTATCTGCTGGTGCCGCTGATTGTGATGAGCGGCGCGGCGTTTAATGCGAGCAAGTTGCCGACCATCTTGCCGTGGAAAGGCTTCACTTGGGAGTGGTTCATTGCAATGTGGAACGACAACCGCATTTGGATTGCTTTTCGCAACACTTTGCTGGTGGCCATTGCCGTTGTTGCCATAGCTGTTCCGATTGGTACTGCCGCTGCAATCCTGATCAATTCCATTTCTGGTCGCGTGCGCTCAATCCTCTATGGATTGATGGTCGCACCGATCCTTATTCCAGGTGTCGTGATCGGAATTTCGACGCTGTTGTTCTGGAACTTCTTTTCAGTCGGTTCCGGCCTTCACCTGTCGGTGCTGGGTCAAGTCAGTTACATTGCTTCCTTCGTAATGCTTCTAGTGCTTGCGCGGTTGCAAAGTTTTGACCAAGGCCTCGAAGAAGCCGCATTGGATTTAGGCGCAACGCACACGCAAGTCATGCGCCGCATCTTGCTGCCACATCTTTACCCCGCCATTGGCGCTGGTGCAGCCATTGCATTCTTTCAGTCGATAGAAAACTTCAATGTGACGCTGTTCACCCGTGGTGGCGCCGATACGTTGACGGTTTATGTATTCTCGAAAGTGCGCTCCGGCATTACGCCGACGATCAACGCGTTGGCGTTTCTATTGGTGATGTTCACGCTGCTGGCAGCCATCTTGTACGAAACCAATCGCCGCCGCAAAGAACGCATCGAGCAAGCACGTGAACAAGAAGGACGGCGGGCAGACGAAGCTATGGCTTAAACGTCGCCACACTGCACGCAGGTCACCGCGATCATTTGATAGACATCCTCTGTACTTGCACCCCGCGACAAATCGTTTGCGGGCCTTGCCAAACCTTGCAAAATAGGCCCGATCGCTTTGGCCCCACCAAGACGCTGGGCAATTTTATAGCCGATATTCCCAGCATCCAAATTGGGAAAAACCAACACATTGGCCTCACCTTGCAGCACAGAATCCTTGATCTTGGATTTGGCGACAGATGGCACGAAGGCGGCATCAAACTGGATTTCGCCCTCGATCAAAAGGCTCGGATCAGCAAGCTTTGCAAGGGCCGTTGCCTCTGCGACTTTGCGCACACGCGGGTGAATGGCGCTGCCTATCGTTGAAAACGACAGCATAGCCACGCGCGGCGTCTGACCCGTCATCACATGCATCGAATGCGCCGCGCCAACAGCAATATGTGCCAGCTGTTCAGCATTCGGATCGACCACCAATGCACAGTCTGCAAACACAAATGTGCCTTGGCGTTCGTGATAAGGCGCATCGAACACAATGAGGAAATAGCTGGAAACCAGATTGCTGTTTTCGCTTTGCCCGATGATCCGCTTGGCAGCCCGGATCACATCGGATGTCGAGTGGGCTACACCGCCAACTGTTCCGTCTGCCAACCCCGCACGCACCATCATGGCAGCAAAGCGCAAGGGCGATAACATCTCCTGTTGGGCCGCTTGCGGCGCATACTCTTTGGCGGGATTAAGCGCCCTGTACACAGTTCCGAAATGCTCAAGATGTGAAGAGTGCGCAGGGTCAACCAGCTCAATGCCGGCTAAGTCAACGCCGACATTGCGTGCACAATCTTGGATTCTTTCAGTATTGCCGAGCATGATGATCGAAGCAATGCCGCTGTCCCGCGCTTGAACTGCAGCCCTGACCACACGCGGATCTTCGCCTTCCGGCAAGACAATACGAGCACGGACAGTCTTGGCCTTGTCAATGATGCTTTGTAATATGCTCATTCAATATCACAAAGCACCGGCTTGCGGGCGCATATCGGACTTGGAAATACCAGCAACGCCAACCGGCTTTTTCATTGCATCGCGGCGGAATGGCTCGCCAAGCTCTTGGTTAAGCACCACTTCAATAAACGTGGTTTCACCGCGCTTCATTTGGCCCTCGAGCGCATGTGTCAGCGCCTCTTTGAGCTGGTCCATCGAGCGCACTTGTATGCCCTTGACGCCACAAGCTTGTGCAATCTTGGCGTATTCAACACCAAGATTAAGTTCTGTGCCGACGAAATTATCATCAAACCACAGCGTCGTATTGCGCTTTTCAGCGCCCCATTGATAATTGCGGAAAATTACCATGGTGATCGGCGGCCAGTCATTGCGCCCGCACGAAGTCATTTCATTCATCGAAATACCAAATGCGCCATCACCCGCAAAGCCGACGACTGGCACATCTGGGCACGCAATTTTAGCGCCCAAAATGGAGGGGAATCCGTAGCCGCAAGGACCGAAGAGACCCGGAGCCAGATATTTGCGCCCTGCCTCAAACGTTGGATAGGCATTACCAATGGCGCAGTTGTTGCCGATGTCTGACGAGATGATCGCTTCTTTCGGCAGCACGGCCTGAATTGCCCGCCAAGCCATGCGGGGCGACATGCGCTCCGGTTCGCGATTGCGTGCGCGTTCATTCCAGTTGGTGCCCGGATCATCATCCTCATGATCCATCGACGACAATTGTTGCAACCATGCAGACTTCGTGTGGTGAATGAGCGCCTCGCGCTCTTTGCGTCCGGCGTTGCCCGCGTTCGCAGACAATAAGTCTAAGAGCTGTTCGGCAACGGCCTTTGCATCGCCTTGAATACCGACATCGACGCGCTTGGTTAGGCCAATGCGATCTGAATTCATATCCACTTGGATGATCTTGGCGTCCTTCGGCCAATAGTCGATGCCATATCCCGGTAGTGTCGAAAAAGGATTAAGGCGCGTGCCCAGTGCCAACACCACATCGGCCCTGGCAATCAACTCCATCGCAGCTTTCGATCCATTGTAGCCAAGCGGTCCGGCAAACAGTGGATGGCTGCCAGGGAACGCATCATTGTGTTGATAGCCGCAACAAACGGGCGCAGACAGCCGCTCGGCCAAGGCAGCGGACGCAGGAATAGCACCAGCGAGCACAACGCCTGCCCCGTTCAAAATCACGGGGAACTTGGCTTCTGACAGGATTTCCGCAGCCTCAGCAATCGCAGCAGTGCCCCCGCGCGGGCGCTCTAAGCGCACGATTTGCGGCAAAGCGATATCAACCACTTGGGTCCAATAATCACGTGGAATATTGATCTGCGCAGGTGCAGAGCCACGCCAAGCCTTTTCGATCACGCGGTTCAACACTTCGGCAATGCGCGAGGGGTCACGCACTTCTTCTTGATAGCAGACCATATCCTCGAACAGTTTCATCTGTTCGATTTCTTGAAACCCACCTTGCCCAATGGTCTTGTTGGCAGCTTGTGGAGTGACCAACAGCAGAGGCGTGTGGTTCCAATAGGCCGTTTTCACAGGCGTTACAAAGTTCGTAATGCCAGGTCCATTTTGCGCAACCATCATCGACATTTTGCCGGAAGCTCGCGTGAACCCGTCCGCGGTCATGCCCGCATTGCACTCGTGTGCGCAGTCCCAAAACTTAATACCGGCGGCCGGAAACAAATCTGAAATCGGCATCATAGCCGAGCCGATAATGCCGAACGCATGCTCGATCCCATGCATTTGTAACACTTTCACAAAGGCCTCTTCAGTGGTCATTTTCATGGCAGAACTCCTTTGGATTTTGTTTTGTATGGTTTACTTTGGCGCATAGGTGCATTCACTTGGATAGTACAAATAGGACCAATTCTGTCTATCGATAATGCCACAATACCAAGCTAATTTTTCGCGAACAACGCCCGCATCACAAGATTGACGCCTTCCGGAATATCAGCACTGTTAATGGTAGAATAAGACAGGCGAATATAGTTTTTTGGGTGATTTTCTGACGCAAAAAACGGCGCACCAGGTTCAATCAAAACACCTTGTTTGCGCAAGGTCACTGCCACTTTACTTGTGTCAACATCCTCTGGTCCTGCAATCCAGACACTCGCTCCAGATTGCTCGACAGCTGGCAACGTCACGCCATGAGCGGCCAAGGCCTTGAGCAGCACTTTATGGCGGGCATCAAACGTTTTACGGAGCAACCGCGCATGCGCATTGTAATGGCCGAGCGAGAGAAAGTAAGCGGTGATGCGCTGGGTAATACCGGGCGGATGACGGGCAATCAGCGTGCGCAATCCGCGCGCTTCAGAGATGAAGAACGCGGGGGCAACGATGTACCCCAGCCGAAGCCCCGGAAACAATGACTTCGAAAAACTGCCAAGGTAGATCACGCGCCCATTTACATCATAAGATTTCAACGCAGCACGCGGCGGGCCGGAGAAACAGATCTCGAAATCATAATCATCTTCGACAATGATAAAGTCGCATTTTTGCGCCATCGCTATCAGCGCCAAGCGCCGCTCAGTCGACATGGTCGCGCCCGTTGGCGCTTGGTGACTGGGCGTTACAAACACGGCTTGCACATCGCTTGGTATCTGATCGATACAAAGTCCATTTTCATCCACCGGAATAGGGATGATCTCGACACCAGTAAACTGCAATATTTCGCGCAGTTCAGGATAACCCGGATCCTCAACAACCGCGCGGCGCACAGTGCGGCCCGCAAACAGCATTTGCGTAACCACCCAAAGCGAATTTTGTGCGCCAAGCGTCATCAAAACTTCTTCGGGCTTGGCCGCAATGTGCCGATCAGGCAAGCTGCGTTTAACGATTTGCTCGACCAGCATGTGATCGTCTTGCGCGCCAAAATCGCCGGCAATCATATTGAAATCGCGGCGTCCCAGCGCTCGTCGCGCACAAGCCCGCCACGCATCATGGGGAAATAGTGACTGGTCAGCTTGCCCAAAAATGAATGGATATTTGTAACTGCGCCAATCATTCGGCTTGGCTTGCGCCCCTACCCCTTTGAAGTGGCGCAGGAGGCGGGTGGTCCAATCGACGGGGTTAACTTGACCTACATCAACTGGATCTGCGCGCTTAAGCGAAGTCGGTGCGTCGACAGCAACATAATATCCACTGCGCGGACTGGCGCTCAAATAGCCATCTGCTGCCAAATCATCATAGGCAATCGCCACCGTGATGCGCGCAATCCCGAGATGCTTGGCAAGACTGCGAGTCGAGGGGAGTTGATCACCGGCAACAAAGCGCCCAGACCAAATCTCCGTCGAAATCGCCTCGCGCAAACGCATTTGCAGCGAGGCATTGGCATCCGCGCTTAAGAAAATATGAGTCTCAGAAATCCGCATACCGAACGGCGATGCAGATCAACCAAACACTTTCGTCAACGCTTTATCGACAGCACCGGTGATGTGGTCGATATCATCATTGGTGGCGATCAGTGCTGGGCTAAAGCAAAGCGTATTGTTAAAACCGGGCAGCGAGCGGTTGGTCATGCCGATGATTACGCCTTGTTGCATGCAATCAGCAACAACAGCGGCCACCATCTTTTCGTCCGCTGGTTCTTTGGTGCCACGGTCCGCAACCAATTCCGCGCCGCAGAACAAGCCCGCGCCGCGCACATGGCCGATGACTTTGTGCTTTTCTGATAGCGCATTGAGATTATCGATCATGCGCTTGCCCATGTTCAATGTGTTATCGAGCAGGCCCTCGTCTTCAATGATGCGCATGTTTTCCAGCGCTGCCGCCGGACCGGATGTGCAGCCGCCGAATGTCGAGATATCGCGGAAATACGACAGCGGATCGCTGGCGTCGTCCTTGAACATGTTGAACACTTCTTCGGTTGTCACAGTACAGGAAATCGCCGCGTAGCCGGATGCAACGCCTTTTGCCATCGTCACGAAATCTGGCTTCACGCCAAAATTCTGGTAGCCAAACCAAGTGCCAGTCCGACCAACGCCGCACACCACTTCGTCAATGTGAATAAGAATATTGTGGCGCTTACAAATATCTTGCACACGCTCCCAATAGCCAGCTGGTGGCACAATCACGCCGCCGCCTGCTGTCACTGGTTCAAGGCAGATCGCGCCAATGGTATCGGCGCCTTCGCGCAGGATGACCTGCTCAATTGCATCGGCCGCCGCTTCGCCATAGTTGGCAGCATCCGGATATTGGTTGCGATATTCAAGGCAGTGCGGCACATCCACAAAACCTGGAGTGAATGGACCATACAGCGCATTGCGTTGTGGCTGACCGCCAGCTGAAAGCGCAGTGATTGTTGTGCCATGATAATCGCGTTCGCGATAGAGAATCTTGGACTTCTTGCCGCCATGGTGCCGCGCCGAAATCTGGCGCACCATCTTGAACACCTTCTCATTGGCTTCAGAGCCTGAGTTTGAATAATAAACACGACTCATGCCTGGCATTTTTTCAATCAAACGCTGGGCAAACATCGCGCCCGGAATTGAACCGGCAGATCCTGCAAAATAGCAGAGCTTTATCAGCTGATCACGCACCGCATTGGCGATCGACTCGCGGCCATAGCCGACGTTGACGGTCCAAACGCCACCGGACACGCCATCCAAATGCTCTTTGCCATTGGCATCCCAAACCTTCATGCCGCGCCCTTCAACAATGATGCGCGGGTCAATGGTCTCAAATTGCTTATGCTGAATGAGGTGATGCCAAATGTTGGCGCGATCAGCCTCGATCACACCGCGGATGTCATTGGGTTGAAGTGCCTTGTTCATGTCAGCATTCCTCTTTTACAGCAGCGTTTATGGACGCGAAGTTTGCACTGTGCGCAGAAAAACATCTACACCGGCAGGGCCAAAAGTGGAAGTCGATAAGTCCAGATTATTTTTAGGTCAAACCATCCCCAAAGCGTTTAAGTAAAGGTCCAAAATCGCTTCTTCTTCTTGTCGCTCAGCCTGATCTTTTTTGCGCAAACGAATGATGGTGCGCACGGCCTTGGTATCAAAGCCGGTGCCTTTCATTTCAGCAAACACTTCCTTGATGTCGTCGGCGATTGCCTTCTTATCTTCCTCCAAACGCTCAATGCGCTCAATGAAGGCGCGCAATTGGCCGGCGGCTACGGTTTGTGCTGTGCTGGTGATGTCGTCCGCCATTGTAACCTCTTATGTTGAAATCTGCGCTGCGAGTCGCAGCGAAATTGAATGAGCGCTTCGATGCCCCAGCATCGCCTTGGCGTCAATCGGTTCTTGAACCAAATTGTTCGAACACGTGCATTTCGGGGTCTGCGTTAATGTGGGCGAACATTGGAGCTAGGCGCTGCGCCCACTCTAACTGACCACTTGTCGATGCAATTAGGTCTTGGCGGATTTCAATCAACACATGGGCGCGGCCGGGTTTGGTTCCTTCCTCGTGCATGGTGTCGCCTTTCAGCGCACCGTCATAAGGCTCGTTATCGCCGACACAAAGATCTGCGTCCGCAGACAATAGTTTCGCGAGCCGTGTCGTTGCTCGATGATCCTTGTCCCACAACAGACCAATATGCCAAGGCCGCACTTTTGCGCCCATTACTGGCGTAAACGAGTGGACTGAAACAATGAAACAAGCGGTGCTGCCATCACCCTCGCATTTTGCGGCACAATCGCGCACCGCGGCGCGAAACGGCTGAAAATAACGCTCTACACGGCGCGCTCGTTCTTCAACGGTCAGCGGATAATTTGCACGAATTACCGATCCATCATAAATCTGGCGCACCAATGTCGGATCGTCCATTCCGCGATTAGGATCAATCAGCAACCGCGAATAGCGCACCATGACAGCAGGCACATCAAGAATTCGCGCCAAATGGCGCGTCACGCCTTCAACGCCGATGTCATAGGCGATATGACGATCAAATTCGGATTTGGGTAAACCCAGTTGCCCATATTCATCTGGCATATGCCGCATCGCATGGTCCGCTACCAGCAACAGGCCTTGATCAAAATTTCCTTGGATGATTTCAACAGGGTGAAAAGAAGTCATTGTCTGCACTTTTTCGTTCGCTATGGTAGCTATCAGTGGTCAGCGGATAAAAGGCAACCATTTTTGAACAGAGCAATAATGAAATTCAACGCGAATGATTCCATTCAAATCGATTAGATTGCGCGTTGACATCGGGAAATAAGTCCAACAAAAGAGGCAACGCAAATATGCAGCGAAATGATGCGGGAAGGCATTTGATGGCGTTTCGTGTTTTGAGTGTACGCACCCAAACATTGGCTTTGATTTTGTGCGGTGCAGCCTTAGGCCTTGCCTTAGGTTCAAGCGCCGCATTGGCTGATTTCCGCGTCTGCAATGCCACGCAATCGCTCGTCGGCGTTTCCATTGGCTACCGCGTCAAAACCGGCTGGACGACCGAAGGCTGGTGGCACATCAATGCATCCAGCTGCAAAACTTTGATCGAAGGTCCGCTCTCCTCGCGCTTCTATTACATATTTGCTGAAGACGCCGAACGCGGCGGCAGATGGGAGGGCCCCATCAATATGTGCGTTGCAGACAAGGAATATAAAATTGCCGGTATCAATGATTGTTTTGCGCGCGGCTTTCAGCGCGCTGGCTTTCAAGAATATGACACGGGCGAACAATCCAGCTGGATGGTCCAGCTAACAGATGAACCCAGCGAAGGCGCACCTCCCGCGCCCCAAGCTCCCAATCCGTAAGAAGAGATCAATGAGACGCACCCGCAAAGTAAAAATTCTCGCGACGCTTGGACCCTCGTCATCCGATGAGGTCATGATCCGCCGCCTGTTCGAAGCCGGTGCCGATGTGTTCCGCATCAACATGAGCCATTCCAGCCATGACATGTTGCGCGATCTGGTGGCCAAAATTCGCAAGGTCGAAGTTGCGGTCGGCCGCCCGATTGCAATTCTGGCAGATTTACAAGGCCCAAAATTGCGCGTCGGCAAGTTCGCCGATACAAAAGTCTCTTTGAAGGCAGGCGACGTCATTACGTTGGACGATAATCCAGAACCCGGTAACGCCAGCCGCGTCTTTCTCCCACATCCTGAAATTTTAGCATCGGTTGAGCCAGGTCATCGCCTGCTGATTGATGATGGCAAGTTGGAATTGGTAGCCGAGGTCTGTGACGGCAAATCCATTCGTTGTCGCGTCATCGCCGGCAACTCCATCTCCGACAAAAAAGGCGTCAGCTTGCCAGACACCACCCTGCCCGTTGGCGCATTGACAGAAAAAGACCGCGCCGACCTCGATGCAGCTTTGGCAGCAGAAGTTGATTGGGTCGCCCTTTCTTTCGTGCAGCGCCCTGAAGATTTGATCGAAGTGCGTCACATTTCCAAAGGCCGCGTCGGCATCATGTCCAAGATCGAAAAGCCGCAAGCGGTGGTTCGTTTGGCTGAAATTCTTGAATTGTCTGATGCGCTGATGGTAGCGCGCGGCGATTTGGGTGTCGAAATGCCGCTCGAAGCGGTTCCTGGTATTCAAAAGCAAATCACCCGCGCCGCCCGCAAAGCCGGCAAGCCTGTGATTGTAGCCACGCAAATGCTTGAATCGATGATTTCAGCGGCTGTTCCAACACGCGCGGAAGTATCCGACGTTGCGACTGCGGTGTTTGAAGGTGCTGATGCTGTGATGTTGTCAGCCGAATCCGCGTCCGGCCAATATCCGGTCGAGGCGGTTGCCACCATGGTGCGGGTAGCGCAACAAGTGGAACGCGATCCTTATTATGATGGCATCATTCATGCTCAGCGTGCCGAGCCAGGATCAACAGCCGCGGACGCATTGTCGGCAGCCGCTCGCCAAATTGCTGAAACATTGAAGCTTTCAGCCATAGTAACCTATACCGGCTCGGGCAACACAGGCCTACGCGCCGCACGCGAACGGCCGCAAACGCCGCTC
>JBGTAU010000364.1:0-1733 GCA_041749675.1 Rhizobiaceae bacterium
CAAACCACGCGGCACTTGACCGCGCCGCGCTACTGTTGCCGTTGAGCGTGAAACCGCTAAACAGGGCCATGGTTACAGACATTCACCGGCAGGACCGTTTTGAATCGCGCCGCTTGCGCTTGATGACGTTGACGCGTTTGCGTTGGCTCGCCATTCTTGGGCAGTCGCTCGCGGTGCTCGTGGTCGGCTATGGGCTGGGCTACCCGATGCCGGTCAGCCTGTGCTTCGCACTCATTGCGCTCTCGGCTTGGCTCAATCTGTTTTTAACATTCCGGTTTCCTGCTTCAACGCGCCTCGCGCCGCGCGCAGGTTTCGCCGTGCTGGCGTTTGATGTCCTTCAAGTGTTCGGGCTGCTCTATCTAACCGGCGGCATATCCAATCCGTTCGTGATGCTGATGATCGTTCCGCCAGTGGTTGCCGCAACCTCGCTGCCATGGCGCTTGACGCTGTTCCTGTCAGCGATGGTCATAGCCTGCGTGACGCTGCTTTCATTCTTCCATTTGCCATTACCGTGGATTGAAGGCTCGTCGCTCGCAATTCCGCCGATTTTAAATGCCGGCTCATACACCGCCATCCTCGCCAGCCTTGCTTTCACCGTGCTCTATGCGCGCCGCGTGGCTGACGAGGCGAGCCAGTTGGCGGACGCATTGGCGGCCACTGAACTGGTCTTGCAACGCGAGCAGCATTTGTCAGCATTGGATGGATTGGCGGCAGCCGCCGCGCACGAACTTGGTACGCCGCTGGCCACAATTGCCTTGGTCGCACGCGAGCTGGAATTATCCGTTAAAGACAACAAAGTCATTCGCGATGATGTCGAATTGATCGTCAGCCAAGCCAAGCGTTGCCGTGAGATTTTGCAACGGCTTTCCAGCCTTTCCGCGGAAGGCGAGGCACATCTGGCGCAAATGCCGCTCACGTCCTTGATAGAGGAAGTATCGGCCCCGCATCGTGACTTCGGCATTGAAATTCACAGCATTGCGGCAACCTGTGTTGGCGCGGAGCCCGTTGGACGGCGCAACGCCGCCATTTTGCACGGGCTCGGCAACCTTATTGAGAACGCCGTCGATTTTGCACAGTCTAACGTGTTGATTACGCACGCATGGAACCAGAGTATTGTTTCGATGACCATTGAGGACGACGGCCCCGGATTTGCGCCCGGGATGCTGGATCGTATCGGTGAGCCTTATAACGCGCAGCGTGAAACGACCCCGCGCAATGGCGGCGGGGGGCTGGGCCTCGGCCTCTTCATCGCAAAGACACTGTTGGAACGCTCCGGCGCGGAACTGGAATTTTCCAACAGGGCGGGCGGTGCATCCGGTGCGCGCATCGCCATCATGTGGCCACGGAGCAAAATGGAAGTGACTGAGGCCAGCTGATTTGCGTGTAACCTTTGACTTTTACCACCATCAGCGCCAGATCATGATGATTGAATGCAAGGAATCCTAACAATGACTGCCGATATGAGCGCAGACCAGACCAAAATCGGCGATGATCGCACGCTTTTGCTGGTTGACGACGACAAGCCCTTCCTGACCCGCCTCACCCGCGCCATGGAGTCGCGCGGCTTTACAGTGCGTGCAGCCGATACTGTTCAAGGTGGCCTTGACGCAGTTGCCCTCGCCGCGCCTGCCTATGCAGTCGTTGATTTGCGGTTGACAGATGGCAATGGAATTTCAGTGATTGAAGCAATCCGCATCAAACGCGCGGATGCCAAAGTCATCGTGCTGACCGGC
>JBGTAU010000365.1:0-3144 GCA_041749675.1 Rhizobiaceae bacterium
TGAGCAAAATCGAAGAAAGTATCTTTCCTTGTGACGAGGCCGTTGTCGTCTACCTCAACAACGTCGAGCGCACGGAAACCACGGCGAGTCTTGCCGGGCGGTTGGAATGTCAGCGTCCAATCGAGCGTCCAGTGGCGCTCCCCGAGGAGGAGGCGATGTGTCTCAACGCCGAAGCCCGGGTAGCGCTCGAAGATCTGGGCGAACTCTGAGCGTAATGCGTCGAGGCCACCAATCGCTTCGGTCCGACCGTGCGCCTGAAACGTCGAGTGCTGTGCGTGCAGCGCGATGATGGCTTCCGGTTTGTGCGATATCCACGCTGCAGCGTACAACTCTGCAATCGCTGCAACGTTCAATTTTTCATGTTCCGACATTGGTAACCTCTCTTTCATAATCCATTTCTTCGCCGAGAATGGTTTCGCATGGCCGAAGAACAGCGGTGAGACATGGGACGAGCGGACTGCTTTCCATCTATGGCATCGAGCCAACTATGGTCTCATCAGCCGTTCGTTCCCGCCGAGACACCGGAGCGGAAAGCCTTCGATCTGCTGCGGCAACCTCCTCTGCGATTTGCTCGAAGGCAGGCCTGCCCATCAGAAGTCCGTACCAGGCAGAAAGCCTGTCATGAGACTTTAGAGGAGGGCCGCGGAGCCTGAGCGAATACAGCACCATCATGAACACCGCTATGTCCGCTACGGAAAGTTCACCACAGAGATAGCCTGCGCGGCCAAGGCGCGCGTCCAGTTCGGCGAAGTGGCCAGCCAGGCTTGCCTCAGCTTTCGCTGCGCTCTCCTCCCGCGCTACCCAATCCGCTCTGTCGCGCGCTCCAGGACCTGTGCGGTGCATCAACGCCCGGAGAGGAACCAGCATGATCTCATCGGCATAGAGTTCAAGCAAACGGCACGTTGCCTGTGGACCCGCAGCTTTCGGATAAAGCGATGATGCCGGATAGGCATCTTCCAGATACTCCAAGATGACAGTCGAATCGTAGAGCACGAGTTCGCCATCGACCAGAACCGGAACTTGCTGTTTGGGATTGGCAGCCAGTACGTCTGGATGCTTCGGGCTATAGCCGTTGGTCTGGTCGAACGGGACCATGACACGCTCGAATGCGATTCCCTTCTCGTGGAGTGCGATCTCGACCTTTCGGGAAAAAAGGCTCAAGGGGCCAGAATAGAGTTTCATACAAATTGCTTCACCAGCTATGAAGGGAACGCGCTGTTGGGGTGAGCCGTGACATCTCCATTGGGCGCCAGAGTTGCCTGTCGAGTTCAGTAAACACGTTGCCGGTCCAATCCTTCGAGATGAAAAGCGCCTCACGATGCGCGGCGTAGGACCGTTCATCGGCGAAGCTTGCGAACCAGACGAAGACTGTCTCACCTTCTCGCACCGGGAGGCGCGGAAAACTGTTTGCGCTGCGCTCGGTGACGAACGTCGCGTCAATCCGTGCACCCGCTTTTTCCAATAAGGGTCGCGCCTTCTGATCAAATCTGTCAGCGAACTGTTCTTCGGTATTCGGTGCCAAAGAGCAGATGGTGACGGTGATCAGTCCGGGTGGAATGGCTACCGCATCATTGCTTGGACGGTCGCTGGCGGCAAAGATTGCACCTGAGCCGACCGGGCGCAGCAGGAGAACGTTATCCGAATTCAGCATCGTAGCATTCGCAGCAGGGCCGTGCATCTTCCAGACGGGGCCACCATAGAAGCTGCTCAAACTGCTTGCCCGCGCATCCATGTTGGCAAAGGACCGCAGCCAAACGAAAGAACTGGGGTCGTCCAGGTCACGGAATTGCCCGTGAATGCCCATGCCCGTGGCCTCCTGAGTCTCCAGGAATTCTCGGTCAAAGAGGTCGATCAGTATCTCTCGCACGCCTTGGCGAAGCCGGTAGCGACGTAGTTCGAATACGGTGTGATTGATCATGACGATTCCAAAACAGGTTAAATGACCTGTTTTAATACAGGATATTTGACCTGTTTTGTCAAGTCGCTATGATGCCGTCCAACTTGCATCTTCTTGGACTGGAATGAACCTTGGCTAAAGCAGTGCGTATCAATGACCCGGATGGCATGCGCCGCAGGATTGTCGATGCGGCCTATGGAGCGTTTACAGTACGCGGCTACAATGCCACCGCGATGCAGGAGCTGCGCGATGTTGCTGCTGTTTCCGGCGGAGCGTTTTCGCACCATTTTCCAACCAAGAAATCACTCGGACTTGCGGTTATTCGTGACCGCATTGCCGAAGCAGTGGATGTCGCTTGGATTGCGCCCGTCATGACAGCTTCGACAGCAATAGCAGGTATCGAGATCGCATTTGGACGCATCATCGCTGAAGTTGAGCGAAAAGGCTCTGTGTCAGGTTGCCCGCTCAACAATCTCGCCGTTGAACTCTCACGGCAGGACATGGAATTGCGGCAAGAAATGGACCGGATCTTTCAATCCTGGCGCAAGGCAATCGAAGATAAGTTCAAGGCAGATTCCGCGAGCGGGCTGATGAGATCCATCGACACTGCCCAGCTCGCATTTCTGGTTGTCGCCACCTACTCAGGCGCCATGGCAATGGCGAAGTCGAGCCAGAGCACCGAACCTCTGCACGCCTGCTGGTTCGAGTTGAACAATTATCTTTGCCGCGCCTACAAGGACTGATGGGCGGGTGCATGTACACGCATCTTAAGCCAGAGGCGTTGCACGCCTTGGCTGCGGAGGCGCGGCTTATTCGCCCTCGCCCGCCCGCCCAAGAACGACCAAAAGGTCGAGGACGTCGCCGCGTAAGACAAAGGTCGGCATGTCGCTAGCCGCCCACAAGACGGTGCCGATGTTCATGAAGTACGTCCTACGCCACCTCCCGCCGCTGAGTCTCATCCTGATTGCCGTGGAATCTCACCTTGTTTGTCGCGTGGTTTGATCGCCCCGGAACGACGGTTTCGATGTCTCGACGGCAAGTTCGTTGCTGGTCGCATTAGCATCATAGCTGCTGTCCGCAGTCAGACCTCCGTGCCCACTCAGTTGATGTGGAGTACCCGGAAGCGGTCCGGTTTCACCGGATCTCGATCGACGACTTGGATTGGCGGCCAAGCCCATTGCCAAACGCTGATGCCTGGCGTGCGGGAGAACTGGATCTTCCCGCGCGTGCCTTCAACCGCAACGCGC
>JBGTAU010000366.1:0-2552 GCA_041749675.1 Rhizobiaceae bacterium
ACTCTGCGGGACGCACGATGCGCATGATTATGCGATAAATGCGAACCGGGAGATGCGTGAACTGTGCGCCATTGGAGAAACCGGCAAGTGCATACAAAGAGGCAATGATGCGCAGCAATGCGTCCCGATTTCGGCTTATGGCGAGGGTCCAGTCCAATTTTTACTCCGGTTTAGTTTTTAGGTGCGGAAAGTATAATTGGGGTAAATGGAAGGTGGATAGAATTTTTGACGAATAATTTTAGTGTCGTCATTCCGGACAAGCGGAGCGTAGATCCGGAATCCATTCCGCTGGCGGTTGTCACAGATCTCAAAGTCGCAAAACTTGTATCTACATACAACGGTGCAGTCGCGCCGCATTCTGCGCTGATATTGATTCACTGCCGTCCACGGCATGGGTTCCGGATCTACGCTTCGCTTGTCCGGAATGACGACGGGCTGAAAGGTTTTTGCCAGTGTCAACCAGTCGAGATTGCCTTGAACACACCTAAACTTCGTCATTCCAGACAAGCGAAGCACCGATCCGGAATTCATTCCGCTAGCCATGGTGTTACTTGGCGCTGCCCCTCATCCGGCCCGTTGGGCCACCTTCTCCCCGCAAGTGGCGGGGAGAAGGGGAAACCCGCTACCGCCGCGTCAAGCTGCCCAATATCCCGCGGATCAGTGCGCGGCCGAGCGATGAGCCGACGGAACGGACGACGGCTTTCATGGCAGTTTCGGTGACAGTTTGGCGCGAGGATGTGCGGGTTTTGGGGGTGGTGGATGAACCGCCGAAATCTGGCAGGCTCCAGCCACCGCCGGTCGATGGGGCTTCGGCTTTCTGAGGGGCGTCTTGCTCTTCTGCGGCCTCGCGCTGGCTTACTTTTTTCTTCAAAAGTTCAAACGCAGATTCGCGGTCGATCGTTTTGTCGTACTGGCCGGAAAGCGGGCTGTTGCGCAAGACGTCTTGACGCTCTTGCGGCGTGATCGCGCCGAGGCGCCCGGCGGGCGGGCGCACCAGCGTGCGCTGAACCATGGAGGGGATGCCTTTTTCTTCGAGTGTCGACACCAAAGCCTCGCCGGTGCCAAGTTTCATAATAGCTTCGTACGTGTCGAAGTCAGGGTTGGGGCGGAAGGTTTCGGCAGCCACTTTCACGGCTTTAGTTTCGCGCGGCGAATAGGCGCGCAAGGCGTGTTGGAAGCGGTTGCTCAGCTGCGCGAGCACGGTTTCCGGGATATCCAGCGGATTTTGCGTGATGAAATACACACCGACGCCTTTGGAGCGGATAAGACGCACAACTTGCTCAATGCGCTCTAACAAGGCTTTGGGTGCCTCATTGAACAGCAAATGGGCTTCATCGAAAAAGAACACCAGCTTCGGCTTTTCGGGATCACCGATTTCCGGCATTTCTTCAAACAGTTCAGACAAGAGCCAGAGCAAGAAGGTTCCGTATAAGCGCGGGTTCATCATCAACTTATCGGCGGCCAAGATGTTGATGGCGCCGCGCCCGTCCGGCGTGGTGCGGATGATGTCTTTGATGTCGAGCGCGGGTTCGCCGAAGAATTTGTCGCCGCCTTGATCTTCTAGCACCAACAGTGAACGCTGGATTGAGCCGACTGATTCTTTGGACACATTGCCATAGCGCAATTGCAATTCCTTGGCGCGCTCGCCCACTTCAGTCAGCATGGCTTGCAGATCTTTGAGATCGAGCAGCAGCAGGCCTTCTTCATCGGCGAGGCGGAATGCGATATTCAATACGCCTTCTTGTGCATCAGAAAGATTCATCAAACGGGCCAGCAGCAAGGGACCCATTTCGGAAACTGTAGCGCGGATCGGATGGCCCTGCTCGCCGTAAAGGTCCCAAAGGATGGCTGGAAATTCCTGGTTTTCATAAGGCTTCAAGCCGATGGTTTCGGCGCGCTTGACCAGAAAATCTTTCTGCTCGCCCATCACGGAAACGCCGGACAAATCGCCTTTGATATCAGCGGCAAACACGGGGACACCGGCATTGGAAAAGGCTTCGGCCAATATCTGCAACGTGACGGTTTTACCCGTGCCGGTCGCGCCCGTGATGAGGCCGTGGCGATTGCCGTATTTTAGAGCGAGATACTCCCCGCGCTGAATGCTGTCATCGGGTTTGCGGCTGGAGCCAATGTAGAGTTTTCCATCTTCAAGCATTCTATTTCCTCAGATTTCCCTGTTGGCGAACCAGCATTGTGACAACGTGGTCTGGATATAAAGTGTGCTTTGTATAACCACAATGGCTTTTGTCCACTTGTCATGGAAGCATGTTACGCATATGACGTTTACGTCAATATTTGGAGATATATCATGGATGAGCTCGTTGCGCGTATCGTCGCAAGTGTAGGACTGGATGCCGGCAAGGCCGAGCAAGCGGTTGGAACGATTTTGGGATTCTTAAAGGCTGAAGGTGATGCTGGCCAGATCGCCACATTGTTTGCCGGTTTGCCAGGAGCAGATGCTGCAGCAGATGCAGCGAACTACAAGCCGGGCTTTATGGGCGGTGTGATGGGCCTTGGAACTCAATTGATGGGTATGGGCATGGGCATGGGCG
>JBGTAU010000367.1:0-1577 GCA_041749675.1 Rhizobiaceae bacterium
CAAGTTCAACGGCATTGACGGGCTGCGCGTTGTCGACGCGTCAATCATGCCCGCGCTGGTATCCTCGAACACCAATGCCCCGGTCATCATGATTGCGGAAAAAGCCGCCGATCTCATCACATCAGACACCATGCGCGCTATCGGAGACAGAAATGCTGAAATTGCCGACATATTCGGGGACCGTCGAAACATACCGGCTGGTTGGTGAGCCGCTCGAAATCCGCGCTCCTAAAATTCCACTCACGCGCACGGCGTTTGCCGCCGCGCATATTGTCAGTGATCCGATCAAGGAGCGCAGCCCGTGGGACACAAGGCCTGCGGTGGACTGGGATGCGACGCTCAATTTTCGGCGTGGTCTGTGGGATCAGGGCTTGGGGCTGGCCGAAGCGATGGATACCGCCCAGCGCGGAATGGGCGTGGACTGGCAAACCGCCAAGGAGCTGATTGAGCGCACCATGCTTGATGCCAAGGCGCACCCGCTGAAGCCCAGAGTGGCGTGCGGGGCAGGGACGGATCATATCGCGCTGTCAGACCTCACGGACGCAGATGCCATTGTCGCCGCCTACGAAACGCAAATGGCGGCGATCGAAGCCGCTGGCGGCCAGTTGATCCTGATGGCATCGCGATCTTTTACCAATATTGGAGCCGATGAAGCGATCTATCGGAAGGTCTATCGCCGCCTGATCGACCAAGCCAAAGAGCCGGTTATTCTGCACTGGTTGGGTGATATGTTTGATCCCGCTTTGAAAGGCTATTGGGGTTCAACCGATGTGACCCGCGCGACCGACTTTGTGCTGGAACTGATCAACGAAAACCCGCGCAAGGTGGATGGCATCAAGATTTCCCTGCTGGATGAAGGCCACGAAACTGCCTTCCGCGCCCGTCTACCTGAAGGGGTTCGCCTCTATACGGGCGATGATTTCAATTACACGCCATTGATAGAGGGCGACGGAGTGCATTTCTCGCACGCGCTGCTGGGCATATTTGCCGCCATTGCGCCTGCGGCTTCCCAAGGTTTGGAGGCCTTGGCGATGGGCGATGTGGCAACTTTTCGCGCGCTTTTAGAGCCGACTGTTCCCTTGAGCCGTGAAATATTCAAAGCGCCGACCCGGTTTTACAAGGCGGGGATCGCGTTTCTGTCATGGATGAACGGGTGGCAAACGCATTTTATCATGCCCGCAGGCTTCCAATCGAGCCGTGAAATCACGCATTACGCACAAGTTTTCCGCCTAGCCGATCAAGCGCGCTTGTTGGCCAAACCTGATCTGGCTACAGAAAGAATGCGCGCCCTTCTTGCTGTGCATGGCGTGGCATAAGGGAGCTTGGCTATGAAACGCCGACTGACGATCATCGATGTTGCGAAAGCGGCAGGCGTTTCCAAGTCCACAGTCAGCCTTGTGTTGCAAGACAGCCCGCTGGTGAAGGAGGAAACCCGCAAGCTGGTTCAGCAGACAATGTTGGATGTCGGGTATGTTTACAACAGAGCAGCCGCCAACATGCGGACCCAAAATGTCGGGTTGATCGGATTGGTGATCAATGATTTGCGCAATCCTTTCTTTACGGAATTTGCCACGTCA
>JBGTAU010000368.1:0-2279 GCA_041749675.1 Rhizobiaceae bacterium
AGCCGGATTTGGCAATCGCAAGGACATTCGCAACGCTGTTGAAGCTGCGCACAAGGCCGAGGGCTGGGCGGCGATGACAGGCCATCAGCGGGCGCAAGTTTTGTATTTCTTGGCTGAAAATCTTGAAGTGCGTTCGGAAGAGTTTATCCGCCGCTTGGTGCAAACGGGCGCAAGTCCAACTGACGCCAAACGCGAGGTCGCAACCTCAGTTGCCCGCATCATGTATTACGCTGCATGGGCTGATAAGTATGATGGCGCGGTGCGTGGACCTGCGGCGCGCATGCTTTCCTTGGCGCTGAATGAGCCGTACGAAGTGCTGGCTATTTCATGCTCCGACGACGCCTCTCTACTCTCGTTTATTTCGCTGGTGATGCCTGCGATTGCGATGGGTAACCGTGTAGTGGTAACGCCTTCGCCCAACCAACCATTGCCCGTGTGCGATCTTTATCAAGTGATCGACACCAGTGACGTTCCGGCTGGTGTCATCAACATTGTCACAGGCGATCGCGATGTGCTGGCGGATACTTTGGCTAAACATGATGACATTGGTGCCCACTGGTATTTTGGGTCTTCCGACGGGTCAAAGAGCGTTGAGTCCAATTCCTCGGGAAATCTAAAATTGACGTGGGCCAATAATGGCCTTGCCCGCGATTGGTATGATCCGACCCAAGGTCAAGGCGAAGAGTTTTTGTTCAAAGCGACCAGAGTGAAAAATATCTGGACGCCGTTTGGAGTGATGCCCAGTGCTGCCTCAGGAAGTTATTAGAAAAAAACGCGACGGCGGCCCGTTAACCCGCGAAGAGATTGCTTTTTTCGTAGGCGGCATTTCGTCGGGTTCGGTGTCTGAGGGCCAGATTTCTGCACTGGCGATGGCCGTATTCTTCAATGGCATGGAGCGCGATGAGGCTGTAGCACTCACGCTGGCTATGCGCGATTCCGGCACTGTGCTCGATTGGTCGCACTTGCCCGGACCCGTGGTTGATAAGCATTCAACCGGCGGGGTTGGCGACAATGTCTCTTTAATGCTTGCGGCGATTGTAGCGGCGTGCGGCGCATATGTGCCTATGATTTCTGGGCGCGGTCTTGGGCATACCGGCGGCACGCTCGACAAGATGGATTCAATCCCGGGCTATACCACGCAGCCGGACAATGACTTGTTTCGAAAAGTGGTTCGCCAGATAGGCACGGCAATCATCGGGCAAACATCTGACCTTGCGCCTGCTGATAAGCGCTTCTATGGCATTCGTGATGTAACGGCGACAGTGGAATCCATACCTCTCATCACCGCATCCATACTTTCTAAGAAGTTGGCCGCTGGTTTGCAGTCATTGGTGCTGGACGTAAAAACTGGCAATGGTGCTTTTATGGCAAAGTCCAAAGATGCGGTAAAACTAGCCGAAAGCCTTGTAGCCGTAGCCAACGGAGCAGGCTTGAATACCACCGCTTTGATCACAGATATGAACCAATCATTGGCAAGCGCAGCTGGCAACGCGGTTGAGGTCATGAATGCTGTAGAGTTTTTGCGTGGCAAGCGTGACTCCAGATTGGAAGATGTGACGCTTGCTTTGGCGGCAGAAATGTTGGTGTCGAGCGACATCGCCAAATCGGTTAAAGACGGCTTTGCGCAAGCCAAACATGCCCTCGATGGCGGCAAGGCGGCGGAGGTTTTTGCTCGTATGGTTGGCGCACTTGGCGGTCCAAATGATTTCATGGAAAGACCAGAAAAATACCTACCCGCCGCGCCGATGATTATCGACGTTCCAGCGCCGCAAGATGGATTTGTAACGGCTGTTGCCACGCGCGATATTGGCGTTGCTGTCGTGGCGCTGGGCGGCGGTCGCACTCGTCCGCAAGATGCGATTGATCATGCAGTTGGCCTCTCAAACTTGGCAACTATCGGCACGTCAGTGAGCAAGGGGGACGCAATTGCGCGTGTTCACGCGCGTGATAAGTCTGCGGCAGAAGCGGCAAGTCTTGCCGTTACACAAGCCTACACGTTCGCAGAAAAACGCCCAGCATTGACCGATGTTGTCGTGCGCCGGATCGGTTGATTTTATTGGATTTGGGCTATTGTTTGAGAATGAGGTCGCCATCGGTGACGGTAAACCCATCCAATTGCCGTAAGAACGACATGCCAAGCAGCGTGCCATTCAAAGCCTTATCTTCCAGCACCGCCGCCTCGACATCGCGCACCAAAATGCGACCAATTTGAATCTCGCGAATGGTGGTAATGGCCATCTTGGTTTTACCGTTTGCGGTGGTCGCTTCATGGATAAAAT
>JBGTAU010000369.1:0-1532 GCA_041749675.1 Rhizobiaceae bacterium
GTGGAAGACGAGCGCCACATGCGCCACAAGGCGATTGCGGATATGGCGGAGGCGGGCGACCTGCAAGGGCTATTCCGCCGCGCCATTGATGAGAAGTTCAACATCCTGATTTCTGGTGGTACATCATCGGGTAAAACCACAGTGGCCAAGGCGCTGATCGGGATGTCCGATTTGGATGAGCGCATCATCACCATCGAGGATGCGCAGGAACTTTTTCCGCCCCATAAGAACCAAGTCGGGCTTCTGGCGAACCGCAAGGAGAAGTCCGAGCGCGCGCCGTCCAAGCTTCTCGAAAGCTGTCTGCGCATGCGGCCGGACCGGATCATTCTCGGTGAAATCCGTGGTATTGAAGCCTATGATTTTCTCGAAGCGATCAACACTGGTCACCCCGGCGCAATCACCACAATCCACGCCGATAGCCCCGAGCTGGCGTTTGACCGGGTGGCATTGATGGTGATGCGTGCGGGCATTCAAATGAGTCATAGCGAAATCATTCAATACGCAAAGAAGACGATTGACCTCGTCATCCAAGTCGGCCGCCGCAACGGCAAGCGCGGCGTGTTGGAAGTATATTTGCCGTCGATGAATTCGTGAAAAGGTCCGGCGTTTTGCCGGACCCAAACATACGCTAAACGCCCCGCCCATCACGCGTACGCTCTCTTGGCTCTATTTGTGATGTCGACGGATCATTTCCATTTGGCGATCCCGGCATCGGCAAATCAAGATAATATTCATCCGAACCAGTGCTGTCTGACCGTTGCCGTTTCAACGGCGGCACATTGTCTGGATGTAGCGATGACATATCCATAGTAGGCGCATCACTCTCCATACGGCTCATTCTGAAAACAGGGTTGATGCGCAGATTTTCAACGATGGGTGCGCGCGCTTGTGCGTGTTGGCGCACACGGTCAATTTCGCTTTGCAGCGCCTCACTGGTTGTTCCGTGTGGGAACCGTTCCAGATTGTCCGATGGCCGGCCTTTGTTGAATAGAGGCTTGGCCTTATCTGGCGTATGGCCGTCGTCATCATCATCAAAATCCGCGTAATCGGGCTTGAACTTCTGGTTGGGTTTGGCGTCAAAATCGTCGAGCCAATGGGCTGTGTTCACAGCTGGGGCGGCTTTGATTTGTGTGACAAGCTCGACTTGAAATCGACTGATTGAGCGAACCAGATCTCTGGCGCTACCAGGAGTAAATCGTTCGACTTGTGGCGCATTTTCGCCCGGTGCAACTGTGCTCTGTCCGGGTTGATTGAGATATTTGGCAAGCATAGCAAAGCGGTTAAACTCCGCCCGCTGTGTGGGGAGATCGCCGCGCTGGCTTTCCGTGCTCACAAGCTGCAGCGCCTCTAGTCTTTGCGCGGAGTGTTGCGGCGCTGCGCCGATCTTTGCCTGCAAAATGCTCTCAACCTGTTTGACGCTTTCGACCAGTTTAGGCTCGCGGAATGTGTCAAACGGGCGTCCCAGATCATGGACATTGTGCGCCAAATAGTCGTTTGCCTGACCCAGCATTTTATGCTGCGAACTGCGCCAA
>JBGTAU010000370.1:0-3288 GCA_041749675.1 Rhizobiaceae bacterium
GTTGATGCTAATGGCATCGGAAATGGTGCGGCACCGACGCCTACTGACGATTCGGCGCTAACGTCTTCGGGTGTTGCAACACAGCCAAGTGAGCCTATTGCGAGCAATGATGTGGGCGATCCAGCAACACCACGGCTGGGCACGAGGCCAATTGGCTCACCTTCCGTCGATCCGGTTCTTCCGTCCGAAATTCCTGAACCATTCACGCGCCAAGCCAGCGATGGCTCACTGCAGAATGATGATGTCGGCCGTCTCGAAAGCGAGAATGATCGCACTGGGTCAATTGAAGGCAAAGACATTGCCTCCGAAACTGATCCTTATGCGGCGCCGGGTATACGGGCAGGCACATTTGTTTTGCGTCCGACTTTTGAAGCCGGTTTGCGCTATTCCAACAACCCGAATGACCCGACATGTGACTGCTTTGCTAATAGGGCGGAGAGCAAATTGTTGTTGCGCGCGGAGTCTGATTGGCTGCGCCATGCAATGAATTATGAAGCTGAAGTGAATTTGAAAAAGGCTTTTTCAAATAGGACTGGCGTCTCTAACATTGAAACGCTGGAAAAAGGGCTGCGCTTGGCTGTGGATGGTCGGGCCGATGTTACCGTTGATGATCAAATAACAGCATCGCTAAGTTTTGATCATGCCCGCGAGGTACTCGATACGTCGTCGACGGCGAGTTTTGCTGAGCGCCCGATGGTCAATAGTATACGCGGCGGCGTTGGATATACGCATGATGCCGGTATTATCGGTCTTGGTGGCCGATTGAACTTGGTGCGCCAGTCATTTGGCGATGGTATTGATCTCACCGGTGCGACAGTACTGCAAGATGACCGTGATTATACAAATGTGACGGGCACATTGCGCGGCACCTATGAGTTATCGCCTGTTTTTAGCCCGTTTGTGGAAGCTGAACTGGGGCGCAGGGCTTTTGACAACAAGTATGATGCGCTCGGCATTGCCAATTCCTCAACGCGCTATGCATTGCGGGTGGGTAGCGAAATTAACCTTGGTGAGAAACTCAACGGCGAGTTGGCTGGTGGGTGGTTTGTAGAAAATATTGATGATCCCTCGCTCAGCAACGTGTCCGGCTTTGATTTGCGCGGCACAGTCAACTGGTCGCCAATGCGTGATACCAATGTCGCGTTTTCAATTGGCACGCAGGTTGATGGCCCGCGCACGTCGGGGTCATCGACATCGGTATTGTATTCAAGCAGTGCAGTGTTGACGCGCAAGATGCGTGCAAATCTGGACACAACAGCAACACTGTCGGCTGCGTTTCGTGACTTCCAAGGGACGGAAGCTGCGCAGACCACTTTGACGGCAGAGGTGGGCGCGACATGGTGGTTCAATCGCTTTACAGGCGTTAAGGGCTCCGCAACGCACAGCAGCACATTGTCGTCAGACTCAACGCGCAAGCGCTCATCGACAGGCGTTTACCTGGGTATTGTTTTGCGCCGTTAATTTAGCGAACGATTTTTCGGCGCTCTTGCGGCGATGTGGTAGCCAAAAGCTCGTGTGCCATATTGGCAATATGATCATGAAGATCTGGACGCCATAATGCAAATGCGAGATTGGCTTCGACGAAGCCTTCTTTTGAGCCGCAATCAAACGTGCGCCCTTGAAAATGCGTTCCGTAAAAAGGCTGGTCTTGCATGAGTTTCAGCATCGCATCAGTCAACTGTATTTCATTGCCCGCGCCGCGTTCTTGTGTTTCTAAATAGTTGAATATTTCTGGCTGCAGAATGTAGCGACCATTGATGTAAAGGTTTGACGGGGCAGTGCCCTGCTTTGGCTTTTCAACCATGCCATTGATGGTAAAACCATTACCGACGCTCGCTCCACGGTCAATGATGCCGTATTTGTGTGTTTCGGATGGATCACATTCTTGTGCGGCGATGATGTTGTTGCCTGTCTCTTCGTACAACGCGACCATCTCTTTGAGACAGCCTTTTTTGGCTTGCATAATCATATCTGGCAAAAGCAGTGCGAAAGGTTCATTTCCGACCAAATCGCGGGCACACCAGACGGCGTGGCCAAGGCCCATTGGCACTTGTTGGCGGGTGAAGCTGGTGGTGCCGGGTTTAGGCTGAATGCGCTGGAGGCGGGCAAGTTCTTCGTCTTTGCCGCGTTCTGCAAGCGTATTGTACAGCTCAAACTGCACGTCGAAATAATCCTCGATAACGCCTTTGTTGCGGCCAGTTACGAAAATGAAATGCTCTATCCCCGCTTCGCGCGCTTCATCGACCACGTATTGAATGACCGGTTTATCGACGACTGTCAGCATTTCTTTCGGGATAGCTTTCGTCGCCGGGAGAAACCGTGTGCCAAGGCCCGCGACTGGAAATACAGCCTTGCGAATTTTCTTTTGTACGGCGCTCATCAAAATTCCCCAAACATTTGATTAGTCATTGTCATGACAAATTTGAGATTCACTAAACAACGATCAGCATTTGGTAGATTTTTGAGGTTTTTCTTATTCGAAATGCTGACTTTGAGGATCATGGTAAACCAATTGCTAACGAGCGCGTACTAATAATTGGTTTGAAAATTGAAATTAGGGAAAATTTCCATGGGTACGGGCTTTGCTTCGCGCAGAACGATACTGGGCTTCATTGGTTTAGCAACAGCCATGCTTGCGGCTCCATCTATTGGCTTGGCAGATCAAGGATTTCGTAATTTTGTTGCAAATTTCAAATCAGTCGCTTTGAAAAATGGCATATCCGCACAAGTTTATGACGCAGCTTTTGCCGGTATCGATTCGATTGATCCTGAAGTTTTGGAAAAGGCGCGTTTTCAGCCCGAATTTAAAGCGCCAGTTTGGGACTATTTTGACAACCGCGTTCATGAACGCTCCGTTGCCAACGGTCAGGCAATGGCCAAAAAATATAGACCATGGCTTGATAAGATTGAGGCTCGGTTTGGTGTTGATCGACATATCCTTTTGGCGATTTGGTCCATGGAGTCGAACTATGGCGAAATATTAAAACGCCCAGAGGTGATCCGCTCTACAATTCGCTCCCTTGCTACGTTGGCCTACGCAGACAAACGGCGTTCTAAGTTTGGCCGCACCCAATTGATCGCAGCGTTGAAGATATTGCAGCGCGGCGATGTTGATGTTGCAGGGCTGCAGGGGTCTTGGGCGGGCGCAATGGGTCACACGCAATTTATCCCGACGAGTTTTATGATTTATGGGGTCGATATCGATGGTGACGGACATCGCAATATTTGGACATCCGTACCGGATGCTTTGGCATCCTCGGCTAATCTATTGAAACGCAATGGGTGGCA
>JBGTAU010000371.1:0-3209 GCA_041749675.1 Rhizobiaceae bacterium
TCCAGTGACGAAATCGAGCGCTATGCGCGGCATATAATACTGTCTGAGCTAGGCGGGGCGGGCCAACAGAAATTGAAACGCTGCAAAGTGCTGGTGGTAGGCGCGGGCGGGCTGGGTGCGCCGGTACTTTCCTATTTGGCGGCAGCGGGCATCGGCCGCCTTGGTATTGTCGATGATGATCGGGTATCGCTTTCCAATCTCCAACGGCAGGTCATTTTTGATACAGATTTGGTAGGTCAACCCAAAGTGAGCGCTGCCGCTGCGCGGATTGGGAAAATCAATCCGCATGTGGTGGTTGAGACCCATGACGAGCGGCTGACGGCGCAAAATGCGCGGGATTTGATCATGCGCTACGATATTGTGGTCGATGGTTCGGATAATTTTGAGACCCGCTATTTGGTGGCGGAACAATGTGAGGTTTGCAAAACACCGCTGGTTGCCGGAGCGTTGGGTCGATTTGATGGGTCGCTGACAGTACTGAAACCTTATGAGACCAACGCGGCGGGCGATTGGAATCCACGTTACACCGATTTGTTTCCTGAGCGCCCGCCGGCTGGACTGGTGCCGTCTTGTGCCGAGGCCGGAATTGTGGGCGCTTTGGCAGGCGTCATTGGAACATTGCAGGCAATGGAAGTGATCAAACTGGCCGCTGCAATAGGCGAACCACTCGTTGGTAAGCTTTTACTTTATGACGGGCTTATCGCACGGTTTGATGTAGTGAAATACAAAAGGGGAAAGACAAATGGCGCTTGAACTTGGGACTGAAGAGCAAGCGCTATTGACGGGCCAATCAGGCGCGGGCGCTGCCATGGCGATGCGCCTTGTATGCGATAGTGCACGCTTACTTAACGCGCCGTCGCTGGTGAAAGTCGCATCGGCGCATATCGATGGGGCGCTGTATCACGGCGATAGCGGGACGCTATTTGCCGAACGTTTGCAGGAACTTGGTGCAAAGGTTTCGATCCGCTCGACGCTGAATGTCGGGGCGCTGGATCTCACCGGCTGTTCGACCAATCGTCTCCCGCCCCACGAGCGGGATATGGCCAAGCGGTTGATGAAGGCATACATGGCGATTGGCTGCGAACCAAGCTGGACATGCTCGCCCTATCAAGCAGGGCATCGCCCCGCGCTGGGTTCTGATGTTGCATGGGGCGAATCCAATGCGGTGGTTTTTTGCAATTCTGTGCTCGGCGCGCGCACCAATCGCTATGGCGATTATTTGGATATTGCTTGTGCCATTACTGGTTTTGCGCCCAAAACCGGACTGCATTTGCCGGAAAATCGCATTGCAACGTTTGTTTTTGATGTTTCTGATCTGCCGGAGGCTGATTTCAACGACGAGAGTTTTTGGCCAATATTGGGCAGTCTCTATGGGAAACGGGCGGGGACGGCGATTGGTGTCGTCAAAGGCGTGCCCCATCATCCTGGTGAAGACGCATTGAAGGCCTTCGGTGCGGCGAGTGCCTCGACCGGTGGTGTCGGGCTGTTTCATATTGCTGGAGTAACGCCGGAGGCGCCGGATGTTTCGCACATTCTCGCCGGCAACGAGCCGCAGGAAATCATGACAATCAGCGCGTCTGACTTTGCGGATCAAAAACGCCGCATGGCGACGGTTCAGGGCGTGACCCGTATTGACGCTGTGGCGATTGGCAGTCCGCATCTGTCACTGCAAGAATGTCAGCGACTGGAGCGTTTTATTGATGGCCGTAAGCTTGCGGTTCCATTCTATGCCTGTACAGGGCGGCATGTATTAAAAGACTTAGATAGTGATGGCTTACGCAAATCACTAGAAGGGTCAGGTGTGACTGTAGTGATTGACACATGCGTGGTGGTGACGCCCATCATGAAAGAGCTTGCGAGTGGTGTATTAATGACTAACTCCGGCAAATTTGCGCAATATGCACCGGGTAATACGGGTTATGGCGTGGTTTTTGGGTCAATGGCCGAATGCGTCGAAAGCGCGATTGCGGGGAAACCACAATATGCGTAAGTATTTGCCTACTGATCATGAATTGCTGCATATTGATACGAGTCTTGCTGCTGGCGACAAGGTGCCGATGCACGGCGGGGATCAAACAACTGCTGTGCCTGTGGAAGTGCTGATCCCCGGCCCTGCTGCGAATGCCAAGCCATTGGTATTGACCGCGCCGATCAGCTTTTGGGGTGGAGTTGACCCAAAAACGTCCAGAATCGCCGATGTGCGCCATCCGCAGCACGGTATGGCCATTGCAGACACAATTTTGCTGCTGCCGGGCACTATTGGCTCGTCATCAGCGTCTGCGGTGTTGCTTGAACTTATCCATCGCGGGATTGCACCAGCGGCAATTATCATGCGCGAACCGGATGCGATTTTGTTGCTGGGTGTTCTGGTAGCACGGGAGATGGGGTGGACGGGACCAGCTGCGTTTAAGATTCGCGTTGGAGACTAATTTTGGAATTTGATGACCCCAATTTACCGGAATTTGCAAGTTGGAGAAGTTATGAGCACTTTTCGCGAGCTGTAAAAACGAAAAGCCGTTTTGTTTGGGATAACGGTATCCAATTATTTCTGGATACCGTCCTTGCGACATTGATAGATAGAGAAGTGAAAGTTGGAGCAGGAAGAAACTTCTTTCGTGCACAAATTGGTACTGACTTTGATGATGATCATGGAGAAATGGGATACGGTCCGGTCAGAATGAAGCCGTCCGCCATGTTTGCAAGAGAGGGCCGGGCAAATCCTCTTGGTATTCCTGTTCTATATCTCGCTTCTACTGAGCAAACAGCAATATCAGAGGTTAGACCTTGGATTGGTCAAAGTGTTTCCGTTGCACAATTTAAGGTACAGAGATCTCTTAAATTAGTAGACGTATCTCGAGGCCATGGCAGTTCAGCTCTCGAAATCATCGGATTAAGCCATTTTATTGATCAAACAGAGCCAAGTTCAATTGTTAAGCAGCGAGCTAACTGGACCGAAATCGACACTGCATTTTCACGTCCCGTTACGCAGAATGACGGCGCTTTGGACTATGTGCCGACCCAAATCTTAACTGAAGCCTTCAAGCAGGCCGGTTATGATGGGATTGTCTATCGATCCCAGTTCGGCGAAGATGGATACAACATAGTCTTGTTCAATATTGCAGATGCTGAACCAATTAACTGCGCACCTTTTGTCGTTACCAAACTAGATGTGAAATTCAAAGAGGCCGGAAACCGTTGGTACAAAAAAG
>JBGTAU010000372.1:0-2502 GCA_041749675.1 Rhizobiaceae bacterium
GCACCATGCCATGTTGTATGGAGCCCGCGCTCATTTCTGTTAAAATTGTTGTTGGGTTTATGGATGGTGCAAAACTAAGACCCAAGTCATTTGCAAGCCGGCGATAATAATCGTCAGCCGTAATCAAATTTGTACAAATTAATTCTTCAACCGGTGAAGCTCCAGAAGCACGTGACCTTTGAACAGCCCCGACAAAATCATCATGGGTGACACCGAGCGCATTTAGTCTGCGATAAAGCACTGATCCGGCTTGTCGGGCTTTCGTTCGCCGCGCTTTGATTGTGCTTAAAATTGAGAGTTTTATGTCCGTAGATGTTTGAAGAGGATGGTGATGGTCAATAGCACTTATATCTTGAACATCATTCGAGTTGGCCGCTGAATCAAGATTTAAGGTCGCGCTATTTTCGAGCATTTTGTCGCTCGAAAATCTGCAAAAATAGACTTATCAGTGCCCGCTTCACCAAACCGCCCCTTAAACCTCCGGTGTTTTATTGCTGCAAGTGCAACCTAACACACCCGATAGATTGTGCAATTGAAAATTGCGTGTAAATTTTGGCTGGACGGTATGAATTTTTCGCACCACACCCAATCGATACAATCAAAAAGTGCTTCAATTTCTCTCGACTTCACGCCATAAGGCTTGCCATGAAACATTTGATTTTAAGATGGCTAATAGCCGCCATTATGGTGCTCCAAGTTGCGACTTTGTCCGCTGAGCCATTGACGAAAATTCCAAATTTCATTGGCGAATCTGATTTCGCGAGTCCTAATGTTGCAACGAGCGTTCGCACACTTCGATTTGTTACAACGCTCAATTTTCCGCCTTTCAATTATTTGGACGCTGATGGGCGGTTGACTGGGTTCAATGTTTATTTGGCAAAAGCTATTTGTGCTGAGTTAAAAATTCAGGATTCATGCATGATCCAAGCACAGCCGTTTGAAGAAATAGAAGAAACAATACGCACAGGACGCGCGGATGCGGTGATTGCTGGTTTTGCTGCCAATGAACAAAGCCGCGAGTACTTTGGTTTCTCAAACAGTTATCTGCGCTTTCCGGGGCGCTTTGTTTCCCGCAAAGCCAACACAAAAGTCTTCGACTTTGATGGCGGGCTTGGTGGTGTTAAGATCGGCGTTATTGCAGGTTCCGGCCATGAAAAGCTTGTCCGCTCTTACTTTCCAAACGCTTCGATTGTTGGCATTGCCAGTGAACAGCTATTAATCGCTGAACTAACGAGCGAAAAGGTCGACATGATCTTCGGCGATGGTCTGTATTTTGGCTTTTGGGTTAATGGTGAGGCATCAAAGGCTTGCTGCGCACTAGTGGGTGGGGCCTATTACTCATCGGTATTTTTAGGTGAAGGCATGCGTATCGCCGCGCTGAATTCACGCCCTGATGTGATTCAGTCGGTCAATCAGGCTTTGGATGCCATTCAACAAAAGAAGGGCATCGAAGAGCTGTTTTTGCGGTTCTTCCCCAATAGCTTTTACTAATTCAACGGCGCTATTTTTTGACAAACGGTATTTTCAACGCCCACAACAGTTGCGCTGGTGTTTCATCGCGCCACGTTTTGAGCCCAATTTCGATTTTGTCATGTGTCGCTTTGGGTTGGCTCACATAGGTGCCAAATATCTGATCCCAAATGGACAGGTTGAAACCGTAATTCGAGTTGGTTTCGGTTTCTTCTATGGAATGATGCACGCGGTGCATGTCAGGCGTAACAATCAACTTACGCAAGATGTGGTCTAATTTCAGCGGTAACTTAATGTTCGCATGATTGAACATCGCCGCGCCGTTCAACACAATTTCAAAAATCAAAACAGCCACAACGGGTGGACCTATAAGCAAAATAATGAACGCTTTCCAAAACATAGAAAGCACAATTTCCAGCGGATGGAAGCGCAGCGCGGTGGTCAAATCAAATCCAGTATCTGCATGATGCATCCTATGAATGCGCCACAGAAGTCCAATTTTATGGCTCATCAAATGTTCGAACCACACGGCAAAATCGAGAACGACAAAGGCGACGACCCCTGCAGCGAGCGGCGATATTCCAAGCATGGGTAGAACCCCATAGCCGTTGGTAGATGCCCAAGCAGCTGTGCCGACGGCCGCCATTGGAAACACCACACGCATGGCAACAGATGACAGAACCACCATCGATAGGTTGGTAACCCAGCGCTTCGTCTTCAGCGCACCGTGCATCTCCTTGCGCTCTAACCGCGGTGCCAGGAGTTCGATAATCGCCAGCGTTAAAAAGATTGACGCAAATGCAATGAAACGGATTTGTGGCTCTGAAAGATAAAAATTAAACATGGTGCGCTTTCGTTTATATAACTCTATCTAATCACGACATGCGAATACTTCAAATCAATCGCGCGTGTGCGCTGGTTTATCGCAATTGTCTCTGTCGCAGCACTCAAATTGCAATTGACTGTGAGAATGCGCTTCCATAGGGTCCGGCGGCATTTGTAGACGCCGGTTTGGCACAAGGATTACCATGG
>JBGTAU010000373.1:0-5596 GCA_041749675.1 Rhizobiaceae bacterium
GCAAATCGGCGCGACGATGTGAGCTGCCAAACCTAAAGGTGACTACGCCAAAGATCGCGCCATTTGGCAAGCCGTGCCGCAAGGGCCGGCGCGGGTGGTGTCACTCTTCGCGCACTGAGTGTAAATTTTGTCTCTTTGCCGAGTGCCAACAGAGCCGCACCAATGCTGGTTCCGGTTGATGATGACGCACTGGTAAAAACCGGCTGACCAGTCGCAACGGTCAACATATCCAGAAAAATCTGGTTCGTTGCAAAAGGACCTTCAACGATCAAGTCTCCTTTTGATCCAGTCAGCGCCAGCGATGTTACTGTCATCATCGCCAAATAAAGCGACGCGGTGGCGGGGATGAGGTCTGCTGCGGGTGGCGCCGGAATCCAATGTGCATCGCGCCCGATGAATGGCCCAGAGCCGTTCTCAATGGCAGGAAGAAGGAGTATGCCTTGCTCCAAAACTGTATCCAGATGACATTGGTCGGAGGGTTCCACGTTCTTGGTCAGCACTTCATATTCACGCCCACCCATGAAACGACCAGAAGCAACTGGCCGCCCAAATGCATCGCTGTTAGCCAGCGTATCGCGCGATGGATCAAGATGTTGCAGATCTCCGCCGCAAGAGAAAATGATCACCCAAGTGCCCGTTGAGATCACGGAAAATGGCGGTTTTCGGCTGAGCAGATGCGGCAAGAACGATGCATTGGAATCATGAATACCACTGTGCACCAACGTGCCTTGCTTTACGCCAGTTTGCTTACAGAGTTCCGGCAGCAATGGCCCCAACGCGTCAAACGCTGAGCGCACGGGTGGAAACAAATGGCGCCACCCCAACTTATCAACCATCGAGGAAAATTCGGCAGTTGCCGGACGCCATAAATCCGTATGACATCCCAGCGAAGTTGCCTCGCTTGCAGATACCCCGGTCATGCGCATAGCCCAATATTGCGGTAAGCTTAGAATATGATGTGTCTGCGCAAATTCGTTTGGAAAACGCTGACTTTGCCAAAAGAGCTGCGCTCCGAAATTCAACCCCATCGAGAGGCGCGGTGAATAGGTTTCACTAAACGGTGGACGGACAACATTGTAGGCATCAGTCAGATCGTCAGGGCCTTTGTGCTCATAATCAAGCACCGGCAATGCCAGCGCCCCATCTCGTTTCACCAATGCGCCACTGGCGGCATGAATTGTGATCGAAATCGCATCGACCGGGTATTGCCGATTTAATGTTGCGAGCGAAGTTAAAAAAAACGCCCACAATGCCTCAATATCAAAGTGGGGATAGAGGCCATCACGCTGAACGGCATTCGTCGTTTTCAGCACTGCACATTCTGACATGCTTTGCGTGTCAACGATCGCAACTTTCGCATTGGTTTTACCAATATCCAATACGGCCACATATCGCGGTTTCTTGTGCATCATTTCATATAGAAAACAGATTCGAGCGGAATGGCAATCGGCTCATTCTTGTCATTTGTACGCATTATGTCGGCCATATGCGCCCACCATTTCTGCATGACTGGATGCTCAGGCAATTGGTCCATACCGTGCTTTTCCGGCCGAGACAAAACGCCAAAAAGCGCATTGGTCTCAGCGTCCAAATAGATTGAGTAATCCGAAACCCCCGCGTCATGGAGCAGCGCCACCAATTCCGGCCAAATCTCGTCATGCCGCCGCCTATACTCGGCTTCCATGCCGGGGTTTAGAAACATCTTAAAAGCATAGCGGTCCATGAAACTCTCCAAACTAAACACCGTCTAAGCGGCGGCCCTCGACTTTTTGTACGATCGAGCGCTTTCAATCAGATTGGGGCCAAGCACCGACATGATCAACAAAATACCGATGACCGCCGTTTGAATATGGCCAGTGATGTTCATCAATGCCATGCCGTTGCGCAGATTGAGTACAATCAAAATCGAAAACAAAACTCCAGTGATTGTCCCGCGCCCGCCAAACACGCTGACACCACCAAGCAGAACCATGGTGATGATATCCAGCTCAAATCCATTGGCCGCATCCCCGCGCACAGAGGCAAGTCGCGCTGCATAAAACAAACCGGCCAGCGCAGAAACGACACCAGACGCGATGAATAGGATGGCCTTCACTCGGGGCACATTGATGCCAGAGAAGCGGGCGACTTCCGCATTGTTGCCGATCACAAACACAGTGCGGCCAAAGCCAGTGCGATGCAAAACAATCGCCGCTAAAACGAACAGCACGACGAACGTAACAATCGATAACGGGAAAGGCCCAATAAACGCGTCGCGGCCAAGCGCGTTAAACCAATCAGGAAAACCACTGATGCCTTGGTCTTCCAACAAGACACGCGCGAAACCACGAAAGCCGATCAACATGGCAAGCGTCACAACCAACGATGGAATGCCAACATAGGCGATAAAGAATGCATTGACGCCGCCAGCGACGGCCCCCAGCGCAAGACATAATAAAATGGCAAGGCCAGCGGGAACGCCCGCTTGAACCAATACGGCAAACGCGCAAGCCGCCAACCCCATGACTGAAGCGACCGAGAGATCGATCTCAGCATTGATGATGATAAAAGTCATGGCGAGTGCCACAATGATTTTTTCGACAGAAAGCTGAAACAGATTGATCTGATTTTGCAGTGTCAAAAATTGCGGAACAATCGCTGCGTTGACTGAAATTGTGACGACCAAAATCAATAAAAGCAGGCCTTCCCACGTGCCCAGTTTCGATAGAATTGATGATGAGCGGTTCATTGTTTTTTGGCTCCAACACCGTTTGCATCTGTCTTTTCAAGCGCGACTTTGCTTTTCATCCTGCCAAATGAACGGCTCATAAAAGTGTCAGCGGTCACTGCTGTCATGATCAACATGCCGAGAAGTGCATCGCGCCAAAACTCGCTGACCACAGCCCAGCGCGTCAAACTGTTGTCAATCGTATCGACCAAGACTGTGCCAAGCAGCACGCCAACGATGGAGCCAGAACCGCCAAAAATATTGACCCCGCCTACCACCACCGCAGCAACGGATTTCAACTCAAAGCCAAGGCCTGCCACCACAGTAATGTTGCCAAATTTTGCGAGGAATATGAACCCAGCGAGGCCTGCCAGCGCACCAGACAAAACAAAGCTGGCAAAAACCACGCGTGGCGCATTGATGCCAGCAATTACCGCCGCATCGGGATTGGAACCAACCGCATATATTTTACGTGCCATACGCAATCTGGAAAGCGCCATCCAGAATATTGCAGCCGCCACCAACGCCATCACGACGATGGTACGAAATTCTATTGGCCCGATGGAGAACAGCGTTTGCTGCGGCAGGTCGACCAACCATGTTGGCAGGCTGGTCGTGGTGATGGTGCGCGCGCCGGAATATTCGACCAGAAATGTACGAAACAAGGCCAATGTCCCGAGCGTTACAATTATAGACGGCACACGCCCATAGGATACCAATAACCCGTTGATCGATCCGCACAACGCTCCAAGCGCTAAGGCCATTGTCAACGCCAACGCGGGATGCAACCCGGCATGGGTTCCCAAATAATCACCCACGATATAGGCAACGATGCCCACAATCGAGCCAACCGATAAATCAATATTGCGCGTCATCACCACCATGGCCTGACCAATTGCGATCGGCAGAATAACAGCGACACTGGTGGCGATACGATTAAGCATGCGCGGCGTAAAATAGTTGTCGATTTGCGATGAAAAGAACAACACCGTTCCCACCAGTACAATGGCAAGAGCAATCAACCGCAGGGTTTGGGGATGCAAATTTTTCATGATGCGAGCGCCCTGTGTTGTGGAGTTGCGCTGCCGGTTGCTATGGCGATGATGCTTTCTTGCGTGGAATCGGCGATGCTGAAAACACCCATTTGGCGACCTTCACGCATAACTAAAATGCGGTCAGCCAGCGCCATAACTTCCGGTAAGTCGGAAGAAATTACGACGATGGCAACGCCGGCTTTTGCCAGTTCACGAATGATATTATGCACTTCGGCTTTGGCCCCTACATCGATCCCACGCGTTGGCTCATCGAAAATTAGCAAACGCGGTTTGGTTTCGAGCCATTTCGCTAACATCACTTTTTGCTGATTGCCGCCCGATAATTTGCCAACTTCGATCTCAACATTTGGCGAGCGGATCGACAATTGCTTGCGATAGCCTTCAGCCATAGCGGTTTCAGCTTTGTGATCGATGAGGCCGAAGCGGCGTAGAAAATTTTTCAAACTAGGCAGTGACGCGTTGGCAAAAATCGCCATCGTCATCGCCAGCCCCAGTTTGCGTCGATCTTCTGAAACATAGGCAATGCCATGCGCCATCGCTTGCTTGGGCGAAGTAATAGCGACCTCGTTGCCATCTAAAATAATGCTGCCTGCCGTTGCCGGTTCAATGCCAAAAAGTGCCAAGCCCACGTCAGTGCGGCGCGAGCCAACCAAGCCGGCAAAACACAGAACTTCACCCTTATGCACATCAAATGAAACGTCTCGGAAAATGCCCGCCCGCTGAAGTTCCTTCACTTCGATCAGCTTTTCGCCATGGGCATTGGGCGCGGTCTTGACAGCAAAACTATCAATCGCACGCCCCACCATATCGCGCACCATGCCGTCTTGTGTCACCTCAGCGATGGGTCGCGTAGAAATGTGCTTGCCGTCACGCAGCACCGTTACGCGGTCAGCAATTTGGAAAATTTCATCCAGTCGGTGGCTGATATAAAGCACTGCCACACCACTGGCCTTCAGCGCGCGCGCGACATTGAGCAATCGCTCAACCTCATGCGCTGATAGCGAAGCCGTCGGCTCGTCCATGATCAAAAGCTTGACGTTCAATGACAGGGCGCGGGCAATTTCCACCGTTTGCTGTTCAGCCAATGTCAGACCGCTGGCGGCTCGGCGCACGTCAAGGGTCACGCCAAGTTTGGCGATCAATTCATCAGATTGATTGTAAAGCTGTCGCCAATTCATGACAGCGCCAAGCTTTTGATGGCTGATAAAAATATTCTCCGCCACGTCTAAATCTGGAAACACCATAGGCTCTTGGAAAATCGCTGCTACGCCATACGTCTGCGCTTCTTGGGTCGAGCGAACAGACACCGGCTTTCCGTCGGCCAGAATTTTGCCGTGATCCGGCTGATAGACACCAGTCATAATTTTGATGAGCGTGGATTTACCCGCACCATTCTCGCCAACGATGGCGTGAATTTCACCAGGCATCACTGAAAAAGACATATCCGAAAGTGCTGCCGTTGAGGCAAAACTTTTGGAAACATTGCGAAGTTCCAAAACGGGATTCTGCACGGGAATTTCCTACAAGTTCAAACAAGGCCGCTCCACCAGGAACGGCCTTGAATTGAAGAGAAAAATGGACTGCTTACTTGGAAGCGGCTTCCACATTGTCCTTGTTGTAGACGGTGAATGGTCCCATCAAGATGCGCTTAGAACCAGCACGACCTGGATCTTCTTCAATCTTGAAATTGCCCATGCGTCCAGCGGTGAACTCTTCGCCAACTTCACCTTTGATCGCACCCGTTGCCAGCGCATAGCTTGTTTGGTAGGTCAAATAGCCAAGGTCAACAAAGCTCCACAATGCAAATTCTGGTGCGCAGCCATTGAGTGTATAG
>JBGTAU010000374.1:0-3747 GCA_041749675.1 Rhizobiaceae bacterium
CATTAGATTTGTCCGGTCCGCGAAAACGTTTACCCTCTGCCTTTGGTGCCTCCATAGTTGGAAACAGCCCACAATTGATATTCATCGGCTGGAAGGATTGCTTTCCCGGCTCATCATGAGAGACGAGGTGGCCACCAGTGATATGGCCAAGCAGGGCACCAAAGGCACTTGTGGCTGGTGGCATGTTGGGTTCGTGCCCTTGCGCTTGCGCGATGCTGAAACGACCAGCCAATAGGCCAATAGCAGCCGATTCTACATAGCCCTCACAACCAGTGATTTGACCTGCAAACCGAATATCTGACCGTGATTTCAAGCGAAGGCTTTTGTCCAGCAAGACGGGCGAATTGAGATACGTGTTGCGGTGTAACCCGCCAAGGCGCGCAAACTCAGCATTTTCTAAACCCGGTATCATCCGGAAAATATCAGCTTGCGCACCGTACTTAAGTTTGGTTTGAAAACCGACCATATTGTAAAGTGTACCAAGCGCATTGTCTTGCCGCAGCTGAACAACAGCATAGGCCTTTACCGTCGGATTATGGGCGTTGGTTAGGCCCATCGGCTTCATAGGGCCATGGCGCAGGGTTTCTACACCGCGCTCTGCCATCACCTCAATCGGCAAACAGCCGTCGAAATAGGGGGTGCCTTCCCATTCCTTAAATTCAGTTTTTTCCCCGTCGATCAAGGATGAGACAAATGCATAGTACTGGTCTTTGTCGAGGGGGCAATTTATGTAGTCTTTACCGGTGCCGCCAGGCCCCATCTTGTCATAGCGCGATTGAAACCATGCCTTGCTCATGTCAATCGACTCGAAATGAACGATGGGAGCAATGGCATCAAAAAAGGCCAGTGATTGCGCGCCGGTCTGTTCGCGGATCGAATCGGCCAATGACGCGGCAGTCAAAGGGCCGGTCGCTATGATTGTTTGTCCCCATTCAAGCGGAGGAAGACCAACTATTTCCTCACGAACAATCGTAATCAGAGGATGATTCTCGATTTCACCCGTTACTGATTGTGAAAATCCATCGCGATCAACTGCCAATGCAGACCCGGCAGGAACTTGGTTTTTATCGGCACACGCCATGATAAGTGAGCCGGCCAAGCGCATTTCGGCATGAAGTAGTCCAACCGCGTTGGTCGTCGCCTCATCAGATCGGAATGAGTTTGAACAAACCAACTCAGCCAAGTCGTCGGTTTTATGCGCATCCGTGCCCCGCACACCGCGCATTTCGTGCAGGATCACCGGGATACCAGCATTTGCAATTTGCCAAGCGGCCTCGGAACCTGCGAGGCCTCCACCGACAACGTGTATTGGTTTGCTATCCATTGGCGGCTAGATATCAATCTTAATAAAAAATTCAACCCTAAATAAAAACGCCCGATGTGGGAGGACATCGAGCGTTATGAAGAGCAAAGATGTGTGGGAGGGAATCACATTTTGCTAAAAATCTGAGCGATCCGCTCAGAAAATTATTTTGATGCAGCGCGACGTGCAACGAATGGGATGTCCGAGCGATTAATGCCCAGATCGCTGAGTTCGCGTGAGGTCAAACGGCCGAGTTCGGAAACGGTATCACGGTAGCGGCGCCAGTTATTGAAAGAGCGTACGAGGTTCATTGTCTTATCCTTTGAAATTTTCTTTATCACTTTGATCGTTGGCGCACTTATAGTCGATTGCTCATAAAATGAGCAGCATTTGTTTCGCAATGCAGCAATGCAAATTTTGCATATCCAAACAAATAGTTAATACAAATTTGCAAATCCGGCTAAATAAAGGCAACATTCATGCGGAATTAAGGCAGAAAAATTCGACGTATTTTGCGCCACAAAAAAATTAACCTCACATAAGACAACACCCGCCGGGGGAGGAGATCCGGCGGGTGTCGTTTTGAGTTGGCTGGAAACTGGGAGGAGGAGTGTCCCCAGCCGTCTAGCGGATCAGCCTGGGAGGAGGATGGCTTCACCGAAGTTCTGGAACCGCCTCAACAATTCCTTATTCATTGACCAATAGGTAAAACTTCTTTGAGGCTTTGAAAAGCGATCATTTTGCACATCTGCCATGCATTTTGTGCAATGCACAAAAACTATTAGCAAGCAAAAATGCATAAACACAAAGGCATAGGCCCAAAAGATTGGGCGTTGTAAAATCTATGCTGCAACGCAAAAAAGCCCGCGCTTGATGCACGGGCTTTTCAAAACCACTTTTCTAAAGCTAGAAATTAGTTCTTCACGGCATGGCGGGCGACACGGCGGATATCTGCGCGCGCAATGCCCATGTCATTCAGTGACCGGTCGGAAAGTTGGCGCAGTTCGTGAGTAGTTTCACGGTAAAGGCGCCAGTTTTGATAACTACGAAGAATGTTCATGGCGGTTTCCTTTCAATTCTTTTCAAGACGGCTTATTGCCGACACCACCAATGTAGACATCTAAATCGATTTGAAAAGGATTTATGTTGCAATGCAGCAGTGCGCTAAGCGCAAGCCTAAATATTGAGATATGCCAAATTTAGTCATCTTTTGTTCATAATTTCCTGTAGCGTTGCCCGATACTGCCATTTGCTTGTCTTTTTTAGCTGATGAGCGCAAATTGAGTTGGTCAATCGAGGCAAAGTAATGCGCTTTTCTGGAACAAACAAAAAAGACCTTGATCGTTGGGTTCAAAAAGGCCTCATCGACCAACAAACTGCGGTTCGATTGCAAGATGAATTGTTAAGCCAAGCTGGTGGAATTGGGCTTGGTGGTGTGCTGGCAATTTTAGGGGCGTTACTGCTTGGTGCGGCCGTCCTCACGCTGATTGCGGCTAACTGGGGAGCGTTCCCGCGCGTAGGGCGTGTGGCATTTATATTGATCTTGATTTGGCTCAGTTATTTCGTCGGTGCTTGGCGCGAACGGCAAGGTGACAGCGTGTTCAGTCAAGTTGCCTACCTTCTGGGTGCCATCACATTTGGTGGCGGCATCGCGCTTATTGGTCAGATGTATCACTTATCTGGCGATGCGGCCTCAGCAGCTCTTGTTTGGGCACTTGGCACTTTGCTCGGTGCGATTCTTTTACAATCTTTTGCTTTGAGCGCGCTCGCAGGTGGTATTGGACTTTGGTACCTCTCTGCGGCGATGACTGACAACTCTTGGCACAATGAAGGCTATCTATGGATAGCACCAGTTCTGAGCATCACAATTGCAGCTGTTTCGCGCTGGAATGGCTCGAGAGTGGGTATAAATTCGTCGATTTGGTTATTTCTTGGTACCTTAATTTGCTATCGGTTTGACCGCAGCATGTTCAATACCCGAGCCATGCCCCTTGATTACGCATTTGCATTTGTCGGCGCGACTTTGTTTTTCGCCATAGCCCACTGCGAAGAGGTAGTGGATCGTGCAACGTCATTTGCACGGCCGCTTATTGGTTATGCACTTGCAATGTCATTTTTCGGATTTTGTCTACTTCAATTGGGCTATGACGGTGATAAGCAGTCAACCGCTCTGATCGGCTTGATGGTAATTGCTCTATCAATTGCAGCGCTCATTATGAAGGGCACGGATCACCGCAGTGTGCGAGCCTTAGCTTATACTGCTTTTGCGGCAGAGATACTTTACCTCGCTTTCGTCACGATTGGGTCGCTTTTGGGCACCTCAGCGCTATTTCTACTGATTGGCGTTATCATATTGCTGATTGCCTTTATAGTCATTCGTGTTGAAAAACGGCTTAAAGTTGCCTCTGGAGCTGAATCATGAGTTCTTTTGCGCGCCATAAATA
>JBGTAU010000375.1:0-2218 GCA_041749675.1 Rhizobiaceae bacterium
AGTTGTCGGGAACAGCCAGTCGGACGTGAACGATACGATACAGAAGCGGGTTTTGGTATCTTTGAATGCGTTCGCCAACACTCCGCCGTGCTCGGCCGCAATGTCAAAATAGTCCATCGCACGCGTCATGTAGAGGTAAGAATTGGCGTCGAAGCGATCCACGAAGCTGGAGCCTTGATGGCGAAGGTAGCTTTCAATTTGAAAATCGGCGTCAAATCCAAAGGTCAGATTTTCGCGATCTTGCAAATTGCGACCGAATTTGCGGTGCAATGCGCTTTCAGAAAGATAGGTTATGTGCGCGGCCATGCGGGCAACGGCCAAACCTTTGCCAGGGATGACGCTCTCGTCCAGATATCGACCGCCGCGCCAGTCAGGGTCAGCCATCACAGCTTGACGCCCGACTTCGTGGAACGCGATATTTTGCGAGGAGTGGCGCGCGCCAGTGGCGATGGGAAGGGCCGCAAATACGCGCTCGGGGTATGCAGCCGCCCATTGCAGCACCTGCATGCCGCCCATTGAACCGCCCATCACGAGAAATAGTTTATCGATGCCGAAATGATCAACTAGCATCGATTGCGCCCGCACCATGTCACCGATGGTGATGATCGGCAAATCAAGCGCCCAAGCTTTGCCAGTCTTCTCGTTGAGCGAGGCCGGACCTGTTGAGCCCATGCAGCCGCCCAGCACGTTGGCACAAATGACAAAGAAGCGGTTGGTATCAACCAGATTGCCGGGACCAATCATGGATTCCCACCAGCCCGGTTTACCTGTCACCGGATTGGTGTTGGCGACATGCTGATCGCCGGTCAGAGCATGGCAGACCAAAATCGCGTTGGTTTTGTCAGCGTTGAGGGTACCGTAAGTTTGATACGCCAGTTGAAATGGTGACAATTCTGTACCCGCATCGAGCCGCAATGGCTTGTCGGGACCGAATTTCAGCACATTGCTGGATGGATCGGCGATTTCGCGGTGTCGCGCGGCTCTACCGGACGACTTATCAGCAGCCTTGACGGCCATGGCGGGCTCTCCCACAAAGAAACAGGACGCAAGGTATTTGCGCCGCGGGCTTGAAAGTCAATGGGTTGCATTGCGTAGCGCGACGAATGCACTCAAGCGCGGCCATGCGCGCACTCGACATTGGTCTGGCATGCCGCTATTTGCCTTGGCACACGATTTGAGGGCCAATTTGGTCCTAATGTATGCGGAACCGGCCATGACCAGCACAGCGTCCTCCACCCGTCCTCAGCCAAAACCCGGCATTATGGAGATCCATGCCTATGTTCCGGGCAAGGAAAGTGCGCCGGGCGTGGCCAAGGTATTCAAGTTATCGTCCAACGAAACCCCGCTAGGCGCGTCAGTGGCGGCGCAGGCTGCTTTCAATTCAGTCTCGTCAAATTTGGCGCTCTATCCGGATGGACAAGCGCATGCGCTAAAAGAAGCGATTGCCGAGGTTCACGGGTTGAACCCTGCAAACCTGCTGTGCGGCAATGGTTCGGACGAATTACTTGGGTTGTTATGCCAGACCTATCTCGCGCCGGGCGATGAGGGGATTTTTACCGAACACGGTTTTCTCGTCTACAAAATCTATATTCAATCGCAAGGCGCGACGCCGGTTGTCACCAAGGAATCCAACGAGACTGCCAATGTCGATGCGATTCTTGCTGCCGTAACGCCGCGCACCAAGATTGTGTTTCTGGCCAATCCGAACAATCCAACTGGCACTTATGTACCGGTTGATGAAGTGCGCCGTCTGCATGCCGGATTGCGCAAGGATATACTCCTTGTGCTGGATGCTGCCTATGCTGAGTACGTGCGGCGCAATGATTATGAGGCTGGTGTTGAGCTGGTGTCGTCCAACGAAAATGTGGTGATGACGCGCACATTCTCCAAGATTTACGGCCTTGCGGCAGCGCGGGTTGGCTGGATGTACGCGCCTTCACATGTGGTGGATGCGGTGAACCGTATCCGCAGTCCGTTCAACTTGAACTCTGCCGCTATTGCCGCCGGTGCTGCTGCCATTCGCGACCGCGCCCATGTGGCGAATGCTGCTGCATTCAACGAACAGTGGCTAGGCTGGCTGAGCGACGAGATTACGAAGCTCGGCCTTCGCATCACGCCGAGTGCCGGTAATTTTCTGCTTATCCATATGCCGGAAGACGAGGCCAAATCTGCGGCAAAGGCTGATGATTTTCTTACCGCACGTGGCCTCATCTTGCGC
>JBGTAU010000376.1:0-4123 GCA_041749675.1 Rhizobiaceae bacterium
ATCATCTCTACAACAAGAGGGACCAACTGTGTTGGTCTTAAATGAAGCGACTTCAGATGTGAAATTTAGCTAATACGGCCATTATGAAGGCTCCATCAAACCGCGATGGCGCGACGAATGGAGCAAGCTAGGCCAGTTGCCTTTGGCGATTACTGCAACCATCTCTGCTGAATTCAGAAACGGCAAAGCGATTTCGGCTTCAAGCATTGCCTCGCTGCAATCGCGCAAAACAAATTACTGAATTTGCCTAACCAAATCCGCATCCAATCCCTCGCCATTGACCTTGCCATCTCGACCGTAAGAGACAATAGAAGCGCGGTTATCTGGGGTTGCAACATATTTGAAGTCATTGCCCCAGCTGTCCTTCAACGCGCCGCCCGTTTTCAAGTAAGGACCGTTCCAACCAACCAAACCGGCGGGTGGTGTCGCAAGTGCAGCTAGCCCCTCTTCTTGAGGCGGGTAAGCGCCGACATCCAAATAGTAGAGGTCCAACGCGCTTGCGATATTGGCCATCTGTGTTTGTGTTGTGGTGACTTTGGCGCTGCCTAAATAACGCAGAACCTGTGGGCCGACGACACCCGCAACCAAGCCGATAATGGCCAGCACGACTAAGAGTTCGACGAGCGTGAACGCGTCTTCACCTCCATTTTGTCCCGCTGACTTCCTGCAACTGATCGATGATAATCTACTCAAAGCGCGATCTCCAAAAACCAGCAGGCCAATGTCGCCAAACACAAAAAGGGTCCGAATGGGATGCGGGTCTGACGAAGGCGCGTGCTTGTGACGTGCGACTTGGCAAAGGCGAATGCAAGACCCGATGCGCTCGCCGCCAGCAACAAATAGGGCAATAACACTGGGTTGATCCAAACCGACCCTGCCGCTCCGAGTTTTACATCGCCTAAACCAAGTCCGACCCTGCCCGTGGAGCGCCGATGCGTTTCCCGTAGCAACCACAGACACGCTCCAAAAGCTGCTGCCATCGCAATTTGCGTTATCAATTGCTCAGGCGTTGCAGCCACCCAATACAACAAGCCTGCTACGAACAACGCAGAATTCAGCCAATTGGAGATACGCATCTCCCTGAAATCTTGTGCTGTAATAAGAGCCAAGAGCGATAAGAGCAAAACTGTAAAACCAGCATCCACTGTCATTTCAATACTTCAGCCGGTTCAGATCGCGCTGCAACTGTGTATCGCCCTTGCGGCGTATCGTGAGTGCGGAATTGAAATTAAGCTTGTCACGAAACTCAGCGGTCACATCGCGCGATTCTTGGATATTGCGAATAACACGCGGGCGAATGAAAATGATAAGCTCGGTTCTCGATATTTTGTCTGTCTTGTTCTTGAAAAGATTACCAATCAACGGAATGTCGCCCACCACCGGCAATTGACCGCGATCGAGTGTGTTGCGCTCTTGGATAAGACCTCCAAGCGCTATACTTTCTCCGTCGTTTACAATGACTTTGGTAGACAGTTTACGTTGCTGAATCGTCGGGGAATCTATTCCCGACGACGTGGTTTTCACGACACTGGAAACCTCTTGATCAATATCCAGAATCACCCGCCCGGAGGCGTTAACGCGAGGCAATACCGTTAAGATGATACCCGTATCTTTCAGAGTAACCGAATTCACCACCGGCGCATTTGCCGTCACAACCCCTGCCGCTTGCTGCGTTACAATCGGCACTTGATCGCCCACCTGCAGCATGGCTTTTTGGTTGTTCAGCGCCATTATATTGGGTGAGGAAACAATATTGACATCAGTGACTGACGCCAGCGCGTTTAACGTTACTTGTAGGTCACTTGAAACGAACGAAAAAGCAGCACCCGGTAGATTTGCGCCAGCAAAACCGTTGGCTACGTCTGACAGATTAAACCGGAATTTGCCGCTCTCAACTGCCCAGCGAACGCCGAACTTCAGTTCATCGCTCAAGCCAACTTCCGCAATGACCGCCTCAATCATCACCTGTGTCGGCAAGACATCCAGCTGACGCAATATTTGCTCGATTCGTTTGTACTCTTTCGACGTTGTCGAAATCAAAAGTGCGTTGTTCTCAATGTCAGCAACAACGGAAACGGATTTTGCCGCCTGCTGGCTGGGATAGCTTGGCTGAATATAGGTGGCAGGCTGAACTTGCGCTGCACTCTGATCGCTCACCAACGTTGTGGCACTCAGATCAGGCGCGACCGGTTCAGATGGCTCGGATAGCGGAGCCTCGCTTGCTTTCGCCGTCTGCCCACTGCCGTTGGAAAGAACCGACTGCAAAACTCCTGCGAGTTCTTTGGCCGGTCGATTTTGGATTTCGTAGACGAACAACTGCTCTTCGTTTGTATTTGCCACTTGATCGAGTTTGCGGATCCATGCGGATGCGCGCGCCAAGTAAGCTGGACGTGATGAGATTACCAGAACAGAATTCAATCGTTCATTGGGCACAAAGCGAATAATACCATTTCTATCACCGCCCGTGCCGAACACCTGCTCCAATTCTGTGGCAACTGCAGCAGGCTTTGAGTTTTTGAGCGGATGCAGGGCTACCGAGCGGCCGCGCATCCAATCCACGTCAAACACCGAAATCGCCTCGCGCATAGATTTCAAATCCTGCGAGTTCCCCGAGATCACCAATTGGTTTTTGCTGGCATCAGCCCGAATGATTGAACCCGCCTTCGAGATGGGTTCAAGAATGGACTGCATTTCGTTCGCACCAATGTGGGCCAACTCGATAACCTGAACGCTTACTCCCGGACCACCCGCCGAAACCGAAGGTACCGAAACCGCAGGCGTGTTTGACAATGCCTCAGCTGACGGCACAATCTGATAGCCGCTGCCCTTGCGCACAACAGCAGCACCGGAAACGGTAAGTGACGTCTCAAATAAATCGACCAATGTATCGCGATCAACCGGATCGGTCGTTTGCAGCGAGACTGTGCCTTGCACGCGCGGATCAACCGTGTAGCTCAGGCCCAAAATGTCGCCCATCACACTTTTTGCGGCGGACTTGATTGGTGCATCAACGAGGTTGAGGGTATAACCGTCACTGCCTGATTTGGTCGTCCCGCGCTCAATCAAAGGAGCACGGGCTGACACAAATGAACCTGTTCCCTCATGGTATGCACCAGAAACTGGAAACGCATCTTTTCCGGCGGCTAACAGGCGGGTGTTCGCTGGCCTGGATTTGACCGGACGCCCCGATGAATCAATCTCGCGCATCGTATCGGAGAATAAATCATCTACAGGTGAATTCGCTGTCGATGTGCATGACGACACCAGAGCGCTCAATAAAAACACACGCAAGACTCGCCGCACCATGACACCACCATCAATTTTAACGCGAGTGTATCAGGCGTTGTGTGCCCGTGCGCATGGATATTGCATTTGTACGGACTATCCACAGCTAATTGCAACCGGAGTTGGTCTTGGATTAAGTCCTTTTATCGGCCTCGGTCCAAAATAGCGAGTGGTGCCAAGGTTTGAGGACTTTTTGGAGCGCGAGCTGTCTGGACCGTACAGCATAGTCACGCTCTGGCCACCGATGACCACGGTGCCAAGCAGATTATCGTTTGACCAGCTGAGGGTTTTAATCCCGTCCGACACCATGTTGCCGTTGGCATCATACGTGTAGGCCCTGCCCGCAACACTTGTTGGCGTCTCAGGTCTGAATACCCTGCTGTGACCTGCACAATAGGCCTTTCCAGTTTCGTTAGAATTGAAAATATAGTGATTTTTGAGTTCTGTATTTTCGTAATTATAGTTAAATAACCAAGACCTTCCGTAACATTTAAGACGTTTGTAATTCTCGAATCTTTTTCGAAATACCTTCATTGGTCGTGGTGAATTTCCAAGACTCTCTACTGATTTCTTGTGGGGTTGCCGGTCGGAAAGGCATATCCACGCTTGCTCAAACCACTCAGCGCCATTTAGCGTGCTGAGCGATGAAAAATACTAAGCGGCCCTTGAGGATATCAAACTGGTAGCCCAAGACACACCCAATCAACCCTACGGCAAATCTATTGCGGCTCACTCTGGTACTCTGACGGCTTCAATTATCCGATCCAAATTTTCTGAATTCAATCAGCAATAGCAATTACGCATTTATCCCTCGTAAGTGCCAGCGTCACCAATTCCA
>JBGTAU010000377.1:0-4978 GCA_041749675.1 Rhizobiaceae bacterium
GAAAATATGGCTGATGCAATGCAAAAAATGGCGCAAGGCTTAGTCTCACCCGTCATAGATACCGAAGTCGGCTTTGAAGGCATCGATGAAGCATTGACCCGCATGGAAAGCCGCGACGTTTTTGGCAAAATCCTATTGCGCGTGAGCTGAGAGCTTGTCGATGAAACTCGCCATTTATCGCACGTGGCGCAAATTCCGCCACGTCCAACAATGGCTGGTCGCGCAACTTGTGTTTTTGGTTCTTGGCGCAATCCGCCTTTTACCTGCGCACGCGGCTATCAATCTTCTTGATCGCGTTGCCCGTCGCTTAGGCCCATGGCTTGGCCGTCACCGCGTCGCCATGCACAATTTGCGGCATGCTTTCCCTGAAAAAGCCGAAAGCGAATTGCATGAAATCGCGGTTGGCATGTGGGGCAACATGGCGCGGCTGATTGCCGAATATGTTTTCCTTGACCAAATATTCGACTACGATCCGCACGCGGTCAAACCCGGCCTGCTTGAAGTAGAAGGCGCTGAAATTTTCGAACGTTTACAGCAAGAAAAACGCCCCCGCATTTTCTTCACCGCGCACACTGGCAATTTCGAACTCCTCCCCATCTGCGCCGCAACGTTTGGCCTCGAAGTCACCGCACTTTTCCGCCCGCCGAACAACCCCCACATCGCCAAACGCGTACTCCATGCCCGCCGTACCAACATGGGTCATCTCGTACCCTCTAAAGCCGGCGCTGTCTGGTCGCTTGCCAATGTGCTCAGCGACGGTGGCAATGTCGGCATGTTGGTTGACCAGCATTTCCATAGTGGAGTGCCAGCACAATTTTTTGGCCGCACTGCACTCACAAGTCCATTATTGCCACGGCTCACAAGGCAATTTGATGCCGACATTTACCCAGCCCGCTGCGTGCGCCTACCCCACGGACGCTTTCGTTTGGTTTTGCAAGACCGCATTGAGCTGCCGCGACTTGCAAATGGCAAGATCGACATTGATGCCAGTGCCCAACTTCTAAACACGATCGTAGAAGATTGGGTCCGGGAGTATCCAGACCAATGGATGTGGTTTCACAAGCGCTGGAAAGGCGCGGCTTCAATATAGATAGTCGGCCACAACCAATTGCACTTTTGAGATGCAAATGGGGTTGCAAAAATCTCAAACACCCTGGGTTAAGCAATTTTCGGGCGGACAATTTTCCAAGGGTGAGACCCAAAGATGCGTGTCCAAAGTGTAACTAATGATTCGAGTACCATTCGTCCTGTGATTTTGGCTGCATCGCGCCAGCGGCGCTTGTGGCCCCTGTCTACACCCGAGACGCCGTTTTGCTTACGCAGTATCAATGGTCGTCCTGCGCAGTTGGTGCGTACACTTCAGGCCCTCGAAGCATGTAGAGCATTTGGCGCTCCGATTGTAATCTTAGCTGAAAGCGCTGCTCGTCTTGGTATTGCCGAAATTACACGCATTCGGCCTGATGCCAAAACGATCCTCGTGCCAGATGCCGTCGGATCAGGTATTTCATGCCTGATTGCAGCAATCGAAGTATCAAACACTTGCAAAAGCAATCATATTGCGCTCATCCCTGGAAGTTTTTTCGCGACCGATCCGTTGGAAGCCTTCCGCAGCCTCGCAGCAATTTCCGCGCAATTGTCAGATGGAGACCAAGCGGTTTTGATGACCGGCCGCTCTACTGAAAGTTATGACGGCTTAAACACCGAACTGGCAGAGCGTATCGGTTCAAGCGCATTGTTTGCCGTCAAACAATTTCATCAAACAATCGTAAATCCTATGAGCGCGGTCTTACGAGAAGCAAATACACTGGTAAAAGTCAGTGGCCCTGCACTTGTTTCTACTGTCAGCCTGATTAAACACGTCCAATCAAATTTTCCCACCACCTATGTCGCCTGCCACAACGCTCTGAAAATTGCGGAACGATATGGCAATACATTTCGCCCACAACGCGACTTTCTCAGCTTTGCAGGGCGTCCAACGATCAAAGACTACTTTCAAACTGTATCGAATAAACTACAAGCTTTCGTTGGCAATCCTGACTGGCGCACCATTGAAACCTTTCGCGATCCACTCTTTGACGAATATCGATCCCTCTCTGTGGTACCTGTTGGAATAGCGGGGCCAGAAGGTCAGAAAATCATTTCCAGCAGTGATGGCATACTCATCCTTAAAAATGGCTATGAGGATGCTGTCAAAGACCATTATCCAAACATCACAACGCGCCAACCCAGAGAATTCATACCAGCTGAAAAAGGGCCGTCGCTACGCTTTACTGCGTGATGACAATGCGCACATTATCGCGGCCATACTGCTGCACCATAGAGTAAAAATGTGCAGCATTGCCGGTCTGCAAACGCACGCAGCCGTGAGACGCAGGCGAGCCTAACCGCTTAACGTGGTTCGTACCATGAATTGCAAACCCACCACGGAAGAATACGGAGTAAGGCATCGGGGCGTTGTCGTATTTTTTGGAATACCACATACGCGCCATACGTTGTGGTTTGAATTTTCCAGTGATCGTCGGGTAACCTTGCCGGCCAGTCGACACACGCCAAATATTGGTAACAAACCCAAACCGACTTATCGTCATGGTCTGTGATGATATGTCGACATGCGCAACCAAACCTGCTGCAACTGATGCAACATTGCTCGACAACAGTAAGCCAACCACGAAAAACGCAAATCTGAACAATTTCATCGCAAATCTCCAAGCCAATAAGATTGCGCCCAAAAGTAAATTTGTCATAAATTGACCAGCCGGTCAAACTGGGTTCGTTAGCCAGAACAAACGACCACAAATGCGATCAACGCTAGAACAAAACAGATGTGTGCATGGTTTGTTAATGCGAGCGCGCGCTGCATGTCAGACACTGCCAAGCTGCGATTGCCACTGCTGTTTAACATCGGTTCGTTGGCCAGAACACCCTTGTAAACGCGCGGTCCTGCAAGTGCGATGTTCAGACCACCCGCCAGCGCAGCTTCCGGCCAACCAGAATTGGGCGAGCGATGCAATCGAGCATCGCGCATCATCGTCGAAAGTGAGCGCTGACCAGCGGCAAGCCCATAGGAAAACCAAGTTACAATTGCATATATTACGCCTGTCAAACGCGCCGGTATAAAATTCGCCGCATCATCAAGCTTCGCTGAGGCGCGGCCAAAATCGCGATGGCGCTCGTTCAAATGCCCGATCATTGAGTCTGCCGTATTGAGCATTTTGTAGGCCAGCAAACCGGGTAAGCCTGCCACTAGAAACCAAAATGCCGGCGCGATAACGCCGTCTGCAAAGTTTTCAGCCAAACTCTCAATGGCCGCGCGGCACACGCCGCTTTCGTCCAAAGTTGCGGTATCGCGCCCGACAATCCGCGCAACTGCGATCCTGCCAGTTTCCAAGCCACCACTTGAAAGCGCCACTGCAACATCACCCACATGATCAATTAAACTTTTATGAGCGATAAAGATCGAGGCAATCAACGCCTCAAGCAACAACCCAAACACGCCGAATTGCAAGAATAGGCAATGCAACAACGCGCCCGCGATGCCAACTATCAACAATAAACCTGCAATCGCCAAAAACCCATTGCGGCGTTTTACAAAGGCCGTTGCATCCGTTTTGTTAAAAGCGAGGTCTGCCCATTCAACAAGCCTCCCGAACCAAATGATCGGGTGCGGTATTCTTTTCCACAAAACGTCAGGTTCGCCAAAAACTTTATCGAGCCCCAAGGCCAAAGCTAATGTTAAAAATCGCCAATCCATCACGTTGCACTTTCACAAATTGCGCGTGTATCTACAGCACAGTCATGATGTTCGAAAGTGCTGATTGCAAGTGTTCAAACTGCGTTTCATCTTTGGGCATACCAAATCGCAACCAATCCGTCTGATAGCCAAATTTGCGCACCAAAATCTTCTTCTCACAAAGACTTTTGTGAATGTGTGTCGCTTGAAAATGTCGAGCCAGAACAAAGAGATCTGTGCCGCCCAAGACCTTTAATCCAACGCTTTCAAGCAACGCATCCATTGCCTTACGTCTAATTGCAAGATCTTCGCGCATGGCCTTGATAACAGCGTCATCTCGATACGCGTTCGCCGCAATGGTGAGCGCCGGACCAGAAACGGCCCACGGGCCGAGCATCGAAGATAAAACCTCACTCATTTGCCGCGAAGCCGCCGCAAACCCGAGACGAACACCTGCAAGTCCAAAAAATTTTCCAAACGACTTTAAGACCAACAGCCCTTCTGCCCCCGCATATTTCGACACGCTGACAGTTGGATCGGTATCAGCAAAAGCCTCATCAACCACGAGCAATCCGCCCCGTTCAGCCAGCCGGTCAGCCATAAATAAAATGGCATCTACAGGCATCACACGTCCGTCCGGATTGTTAGGATTGACGACCACTACAATCATGTCCTCATCAGTGACCGCCGCAAAAGATCGCTCATAGCGCACATCGCGCCCGGCCATACCAAGCGATTGGGTATGCTCCTCATAGGTCGGCCCTATAACGACTGCTTGGCCAGGGGGTACTAAATGCGGATAGAGCTGTATCAATGCCTGTGTGCCCGGTGCCGCGATCAGCCCAGAACTTGCCGGAAATCCATAATAAGAACGCGCCGCATCAAGCGCTTGCTCTTCTAATTTTTGATCAGGCAAGCGCTGCCACGCATCGGCAGGAATTTCAGGAATCGGATAGCCATTGGGATTAATACCAGTGGACAGATCAATCCAATCCGCACGCGCACCGCCATACTCAGCAACGGCAACATCCAGCGCCCCGCCATGTGCAATCATGATACGACATCCAAATCAATCAAGTGAAGATAAGATCCGGCAACCCGCCCGATCTGCAATCCTTGCGGGCCAAGAGCAAAGCCAGTTGCATCTTCAGCATCAAACAATGTGCCGCCCTCACCTTGCGAAATCAAACTCGAATAATGAAACTCATGGGCTCGATAATGGCCAGGAAATAATGTGCCTTTGCGTCC
>JBGTAU010000378.1:0-2486 GCA_041749675.1 Rhizobiaceae bacterium
CTGCAGGTGCATGTGGGTCTGCGTGTCTGTGTCGTTTTGGACGACAAAACCACGCCGCCCAAGCAACGACCTTGACCATCAATATGCTTGGTTGCTGAATAGACAACAATATGAGCGCCAAGCTCCAATGGCTTTTGGAACAAAGGCGTTGAAAACACATTGTCCACGACCAGAACCGCGCCGCAGGCATTGGCGATTTCGGCGACGGATTTGATGTCGATCACCTCAAGCGTTGGATTGGTCGGGCTTTCCAAGAAAAACAACTTGGTGTTTTTCTTCACGGCCTTTTGCCACTCATCCAAGTTGCGCCCGTCAACCAACGTGAATTCAATGCCATAGCGCGGCGCGAGCGTTTCAATAACCCAGCGGCACGAGCCGAACAGCGCGCGCGCGGCCACAATGTGATCGCCCATTTTCAGGCTACACAGGATCGCAGCAGCGATAGCGGCCATGCCGGAGGTCATTGCGCGCGCATCTTCCGCGCCTTCCAGTGCGCACATGCGCTTTTCAAACATATCAGTGGTTGGGTTGGCATAGCGCGAATAAATGAAGCCAGGCTCTTCGCCTTTAAAGCGCGCTTCGGCAGCTTCGGCGGTTTCGTACACAAAGCCCTGCGTCAGGAACAAAGCCTCGGACGTTTCGCCATGATGCGAGCGCGTGGTTCCCGAATGAACCATCTGCGTTGCTGGTCCCCATGGTTTGCTATTGGTAATCATCGAGCGCTCCTCAAGAAATCGAGTCAAAAAAAATCCGGCCATGCAACAAGCAAATGACCGGTTTTCACACGGCCCTTTAGCTACTTGTTTAGAGTGGCTGCAAGCCGACCGGCCAAATCACCACTTAATGGCTGTGCATTACACGCATCCAAGGCTTGCGTCAATTGAAGAGGGCGCTAGAAGAAATCTAGTCGAGGGTAGATTATGAGCGAGCGTACATCAGGCATATTGGCAGATTTGCATATCCACGCGTTGCTTGCGTCTGGCGTGCTCAAAACCAGCGTTGTTTTGGATCATGACCAAATCCAGCCAGCGAGTTTAGATTTGCGACTTGGCGCGAAAGCCTACCGCGTTCGAGCATCGTTTATGCCAGGTCCACATAAGACTGTGATGGATAAACTCGAACAACTCAAACTGCACGAGATTGATCTGACCAATGGCGCAGTGCTCGAAACGGGCTGTGTTTATGTTGTACCTTTACTCGAAAGCCTCGCGCTTACGCCGGACCTTTCGGCGTCGGCCAATCCAAAAAGCTCGACCGGACGGCTCGATATTTTCACGCGCATTATTTCAGACCGTGCGCAGGAGTTTGATAAAATTCCCGCTGGCTATAATGGCCCACTCTACATCGAAGTATCACCGCGTACGTTTCCAATTGTTGTGCGCCAAGGCTCGCGCCTCAGCCAAATCCGGTTTCGCAAAGGCCGTGCGCAGATTGATGAAAGCGAACTGGCAGCGCTTCATGTTTCCGATACGCTGGTCAATGATGCGAGCCCAAACATTTCCGGTGGCGGGGTCGCGCTGTCGATTGATCTCATCGGACAGGCTGACCGGTTGATTGGCTATCGGGGTAAGCACCATACGGCGGTCGTCGATGTCGACAAGCGCGCCGCTCACGATGTGCTGGATTTTTGGGAACCGATTTATGATCGCGGCGCTAAGGAATTGGTGCTCGACCCTGATGAGTTTTACATATTGGTCTCGCGCGAAGCCGTCCATGTGCCGCCACTTTATGCGGCTGAAATGACGCCGTTTGATCCGCTGGTCGGTGAGTTTCGTGTGCACTACGCAGGATTCTTCGATCCAGGCTTCGGCAACGCGGGTGCTGGCGGCATCGGCAGCCGTGCCGTGCTGGAAGTGCGCAGCCACGAAGTGCCGTTCATTCTAGAGCATGGTCAAATTGTCGGGCGCTTGGTATACGAACACATGCTGGCGCGCCCAACAGCGCTGTATGGCGCGGACTTGAAATCCAACTATCAGGCGCAGGGATTGAAATTATCGAAGCATTTTAGAGCCGCTTGACCGGCTAAAATGAATGCAGCTTGAAAAGCTGCTTACATCGCCGAAAAAATACGTCCGCGTCGGCCATAGACGCGTTGGCTTCACTGATGGAAACTCTACTGTCAATCCCGTAGTCAGCCACTGTGCGATCCACACGTGCACGACTAAGTATCTGCCCAAGTTCAAGATTTGTATTTTCTTGAACCAACTTCAATTTTCCAAAATGCTCTATGATGTCATGATGATTTTTGGGAGCAGTTTTTGCTTTGCCGACGCCGCCGTGCATAAGGATAATCGCTGTTGCCAAATGGTACATGGCATAATAGCTCGAATGAACGCAGGCGTGGGGTGTGTCTTGATGTTTCGCTAAAATACCCGCCTCGTTAAAATGAGTAAATGCGAGCGCAAGTTCAGTCTGAGCAAGCGTAAGCCTCTCGTCATCAGAAAGAGGGATGATTGGCTGTGATCTGGGCCGTTTTGGATGCTTTT
>JBGTAU010000379.1:0-5449 GCA_041749675.1 Rhizobiaceae bacterium
CACCGATGCCGATTGCTCCAACGAAGCCTTCAAGTTCATGGACATCCGCGAGATCGACGTCAACTGTGCACCCGCCATCGTCAACCGCCTCACCTACGCGGGCGATCTTGGCTACGAGCTCTGGATGGAACCCGCCTACCAGCAGAAAATCTACGCTGGCATCAAGGCAGCTGGCGCAGAATTCGGCATCGTCGATTTCGGCATGCGTGCGCTGTTGTCGATGCGCCTCGAGAAAAACTTCCCAACTTGGTTCCGCGAATTGCGCCCCATCTACAACGCCTTCGAAGGCGGCATGGAGCGTTGGATGAAACTCTCCAAACCCGACTTCATCGGCAAAGCCGCAGCCGTCAAACAGCAAGCCGAAGGCGGCGGCAAACTGCGTCGCGTCTCGTTCATCGTCGATGCGCTGGATGCCGACGTCATGGGCGATGAACCCATCTGGGCCAAAACCACTACCGACTACGGCACCATCGACAAACCCCACGGCTACGGCGCCCCCCGCACCGACGCCACCGGCAAGGAGACCCCACGCAACCCCGACACGGGCATCGAGAGAGACGGCTGGCGCGTCATTGGCTGGGTCACCTCCGGCGGCTATGCCCACTATGTCGAAAAATCCATGGCGCAAGGTTATGTGCCGAAGGAACTCGCGCTGGACGAAAGCGACGGGCTGTTTGAAATCGAGATACTGGGCGTGCGGCGCAAAGCACGGATCAATGTCGAGCCGCCGTTTGATCCGAAGGGCGAGCGGATGCGGGGGTGAGTTTCCCTTTTACCACACAGTATGAGCTTAGAGCTAATTGGATTTTGCCAGGATCGCTTGTATATTTTGAAGAAGTTCAATTTGTTCGCGCGCGCTAACTTTCCATTCGGCGATGGTATGTTCTTTGTTTTCAGAAGTCCAAGAAAGTACCGCCTTTAAGAGTTCGGCTTTTTCCTTTCGACGCGATTGCTTGTCCTCAATCGCCAACACTTCTTTCACGCGATCTTGAAATTCTTTTGGGTAATAAAGCTCAAACTGAGCTTCATTGAATACTGATAGTTCGTCTTTGAAGTGAGGAAAAACTGCTCTGATTTTTTCGACTGCCTCTCTACCTGAAGCGTCGCCGTCCGCGCGTATCCAAAGGCGATCTTTGTAGACGGGCTGCAAATGGATAAACACAACAAGCCTTTGAAATTCAGAAACACTTGGCTCTAAATTACCAACACCGCCCGCAGAATATGTCCTAAGTCTGCCGCGCAAATCAGGTGTAAAATTCGGTATAAGTATCTCTCTAAAGACAGTCTCCGCAGATGACTCCTCCAAAAAAAGCCAAGCATCGAAAAGGTCGAAATCTGTGAATTCGTATCCTAACTCCCGTAGCAGCTCCATATGCGCAACGGGAGTTCGTTCAACTTCTTCAACCCTTGACGGACTGACATAACTTTCGCCGTCACGGAAAATTCTAATGACCTTACCGTCGCCGTTTCCACCCAACTCTCGCACAACTACATTCGAATGTGTTGCAACAAAAAACTGGTTATATTCAGATGCGGCACGGACCATCGAAAGCAAAGCCTTGAGCCCACGTGGGTGCAAATTCGTCTCGGGTTCTTCTAAAACAAATATTTTGTTGCGTTCAGCGCAAAGCTCGACAATTAGCGCCACCATTTCTGATACGCCATCACCCATTCTATCCAAGGTTACAAATGTTTCTCTATCAAAATAGAAGCCCGCTTCTTTTCCACTATTAGATGTTCGGGTCGTTATTGGTAAACCGACTATCTCGTTTACCGCCTCTTTGAACCGTTCGTGATCAGGGTGTCCATAAGTGGCCAACAAATCAATGCGTCCGTACAATGAACCCATTGTCCCATTTAAAGTGGATTGAGGACCAAGCGAGACGTTTTGATCAAATCCTGATGCTTTTCGCTTAGCCAAAAACGGAACTACAGTGTGATGTGGTCGTTGGTTTGGGAAAAGCGGTTGACCAGCCTGAAGTTGTAAATGGTGGTCGCGAATACTTGGGACTGGCCCTCCATAAATCATTGAAACCATTTGAGATTCAACACTTGGATCGCGCGCGATGTGCAATAGATCGTTCGCCAGTATTTGGTCGAGAAAAACTGATACGGATGCCGAGGCACTATGCCCCGGCCTAATGTCAGCATGATCAAAGGGGAAACCTTGTAGCCCCAGAATAGCCTTAAGAAAAGTCGACTTACCGGTGTTATTTTTCCCTACAATAACATTGCATTTGGGATGGAATATGACGTTGCCGGTATCCTCAAAGCAACGTAAGCCCACAATGCGAAGGAAGCGAATTTTCATCGGTTGCACCTTGTTTCAAAGTCATTCGTTAAACCGAATTGTGCAACTTGGATACTCGTTCGAGTAAACTTAAGAGGGAATGTTCGACACAGACTATTGAAACGCAACTACTTCACCCGCTTTTTTCTCCCCCTCCACCCCCGCCACCAAACACCCCTCCCCTAAAAACTTCCAGTTCGTCACATTCAAGTTCTTCTCGCACAGCGCCAGTCTGCCGCCTTGCGAAGTCTGAATACACGCCGTCTTGCCTTCGCTCACTTCCACCCCGCGGTTGAGGCAGATGCACTCGGCTGCGGCCAATTGGGGTGACAAGAAAACCAGTACGACCAATACACTGCGCACGGACGCCTCCATGGATGCGGTGAATTCACGACAAAAGTGTGCGCCTGTTGTGCGGTAAAATCAATGGAGGGCGTAGCCGCCTACCAATGGCATTCTTCGCGCTTCATCGCCCGCGCCACGTCGCGGTCGAATTCTTTGCGCTCTTTGGCAGGGTCTTTTGCCGCGTGGCGACCCTTGAGTTGGGCGTGTTGCCAGATTGCTTCCGGGTCTGCCCCCATGCGCACGAGCGTGTGAATGTTAAGCCGTTGATAGCTCCCCCAATTGGCGAGCACTTCAGAATCCAGCCGGTCAAATAGCGGCTGAATGGCCGCGCTGCCGTCTGCACCCAGTTTACACAGGCCCGTCATGCCAGCAAGATAAGGATGTTGCCATGCGTTGTCGTTGCCATCACGATACCGCTGCGCATCATCAATCAAAAAGATCAACGGTTCGACACCATCTGCGCCAAAGTCAGCAAAGCGTTGCAAAGCCTGATAGGCTTGGACACGGACTGCATCGTCGTGCGCCAGCCAATCAAGATCGGCGCGGTGCTTCAAGATGGTCGCTCGCGGCATAGCGGCCAGTACATCGCCGATGCTCGACAATTCCTTATGCCAGCCGGAATCCGGCTTGACCGTGCCAGCAGCGGCATGCGTGCGCAGCCGCTTAAACATGGCAATGGCAATCGCATCAAAATAGTCCTGACCAGCGCCTTGCGCATTGCGAATGGCCGCTGATGCCCGGCCGGCCACAGGAAACCGCTCGTCCTCAAACAGTTGTCGAGCCAGCGCAAAATCGTCGGTTACCATCTTGTTTTTCTTGTTGATGCCTTCAAAGAAATCCTCTGCCACTGGCGCAGGCACTGAACTTGCCTCGCCTGTGCGCAGAACCGCGTCCTTGAGCACCGTGCGGGTATCGCTTTCCGCATCGGAACGGCGCAGCGCCAGATCATATCCGAGGCGCTGTGTCAGAAACGCGGTCCAGTCCGGCTTCTCATAGTATTTTTGCGTAATGTTAATTTTCTCAGGAAAACGCAACAGCGCAGGATACATCTTGAGTTCCGAACCACCCTCTGCGCTCGGCGCATACAGCGGCGCAAGCTTGTACGTTGTCACAAAGGTTTTGCGATAGGTCTCGACAAAATCCGCCCCTTGCCGTTCATGCATGGAAATCCTGTCGGCCTTGACCGTATCGGCAAACAGCGCAAGTCCGGCAGTGAGCGCATTGTCACCCTTTTTCGCCGTTCCCACAGACAAAACAATATCCGCAAGTCCAAGCGGCACTTTCTGCGCAATCAGGCAATTGCCCTTGGCGATCTCCAACTGCATCAATTCGTCAGCACGCTTGCCTTTGAAGTCTTTGCGCTCATCTTGGATTTCAATCGGATCTTGAACTTGCGGCAAGTTTACTGGCGGGCATGATGCGCGCTGCTCCAGCCGAAAGCTGTCTACCATTTGCGAACGTTCTAGGGCAGTGTTCAAGTCCTGATCAACAACCAGCACACGCTCAGCCACACCATTCATCAGCGCACGCTGGCAAAATCCATCACAATTGAGCGCATCCTTGGTTTGGCGATAGTATTTGGGTGCGCGCACCGCAAAAACCCGTGCTGCGGGTTTCGTTCCATCATCCCGATCACCTGCCACCTGCGCCCGCGCACTCGCATCAAGTTTGCGGTTGGCAACATACGGCGGCACCGCCAACAGCCCGAGCGTCGCCACCAGCGCCGCAATCGTTCCAATCAAACCAGCGCCGGTGAAGCGACGCATGAGATAAGTGCCTAATACCACCAGAAACAAAAACGGCGCGGCCATCAAGTATAGCGCGATGGGAATGCCGATGATCGTGATCATAAACACCGAAATCATTCTGGTCGCGACCATCGTTATCGCAGCCGATACCCCAAGGAAAATCAGCCAAAAAGTCCAGCCGCGCGACACCGTCCATTTGAACCCCACCTTACGCAGGCCAAAACGGACCAGCCATTGCAAGACAAAGACAATGCCTATTGTGATTGCCAGTCCCTGCACGCGTGCCACCCGCCAATTTAAGACGACGGCACTGTGCCACAGAAGCCCTTAAATTCTTTTGAAAGTCCGCTTATTCTTGGCTACAAGGTAAACCGGTGATAAACGGCAGACCCTTGCGCTTTCGCGTCCAGCCAACCACCCGCAACCCCTGCGCCGCCGGTTCATGGTTCAAAGCCAGCGCCCACGTCTTGGCATCCACCGCCGCCACATCCGCCACCCCGTTCGCCACCATGCGGATAGAATTACGATGCCCGCCTGACGGCATCTTCTCAGAGAAAATATCTAGGTTCAAACCGTGAGTACGTAAATCACGCTCCATTGCCAAAAAACCCGACATAGAATCCGGCGCATTATAGGCAAAGCGTCGGCCATCCAGTAAAGTTCGCAGGTATTCGATCTCCCCACCTGTGGGGGAGATGTCCGATAGGACAGAGGGGGGCGCCTCGCGCAAAGGTGTTCCGTAAACCGGAGTGTCATCCCGCATAACAATCGCGCTCGCGTACAACGCCCCGTCCCCGCCTTCAACGCCCGAATAATCATCCTGCCCAATAATCCGCACATCCGTCAGCCAAAGTTCCAACGGCCCGTGGCAAGTCTGCGCAAACAACAATCCCGGATGCTGCCACAACACTGCCAAATCAAATTCATCCGGCGGCAAATCAGCCCCCGGCAAATCCGCGTTGCACCGTGCCAGTCGCTCCGGCGCATCCACACCTTTCGCCCGCAGCGCATCGCGCAGGCGCGCCCACTGCGCATCCACGTGTTGCCGCACTTCCGGCCAGTCATA
>JBGTAU010000380.1:0-2327 GCA_041749675.1 Rhizobiaceae bacterium
GCCCCGGCAACAGCATGCAAAAGCTCAAGGCATGGAGAAATTGCTTCTCCTCCAGCCATTTCTTTTCATCCACCAGCATCTTGTGCATGAGAGCAATCTGCCCCGCTGGCCCACCAAAGGAAAGCAGGCCAATCTTGGCAAATGTATTGGTGAGTTCCGAAAATGTTGGTGCGGTCATCTTTTCGACTTTCCGGCTGGCCAATTGTGTGTTTCGCCCTGCCCGTCCCGCGCCCACGCATAAAGCGCGTCATACACAAGCATGCCCGCGTTTAACTGCTCTAAATCGTTGGTGAAAAGGCGGGACAAGCCCAGCGAAACGGCCAGCAAGCCCGCAGCTTGCGGCGCGAGGTCAAGCGAGGCAGTGTCGGCGCCGCGCACGATTGTCGCAACAGTTTGCAGCGCTGAAGAGTTCAATCCAAACTCTTCAATCATCGTATCAAAGGTGCACGTCTCGCCGCGATGGCTCCAATGCACGCCGTCGATATCAAATGGTGTTGCATCAAATCGCTCAGCAACGCCTTGCACTTGGCTTGCCTCGACAAAAAGAAACTCCGCGCTCGGATCGACAAAACGGCGGATGAGCCATGGGCAAGCAATACGATCAATCTTAAGCCGCGCGCGCGTCACCCAGCGCGTCTTACCATCAATGCGTAGCGGCAGTGAAGCAACCGGAACGGCAGGCAACCCTGCCGCTGCCCACGCCACTGCCCCGCCGATTAAGACACTGGCTTCAATGCCGCGCAGCCGCAGCAGCGCCGCCACGCCTTCGCTCAGCTTCAAGCCCTTATGACAGCTAATGACAACTTCTTTGCCTTGAAATTCACTTGCCCACTCAGCGACATCCGTGTGTGCCCGCTGGACGGAGCTTGGAATGAGAAATGGAATCTCGGCGATGTCATCCGCGATCCGCACATCGACGATGCAAGGTGCGTTTGGCGCACCAATCAAAGTCATGAGATTTTCAATTGAAATATGTGTGTTCACAATAAGCTCCAGAGTTAGCTGCCATTCACGACAGTCTATCTGGGTGCTTGGGCAATGAGCGACATGCCTGATCGGGAGACCCGTAAACCCCGATGCCCCATTCATAACCGAACAGGGCAACGGGTCAAGGATTATTGAATGTTGAGTTCCAGCCGCTCGCCAGCCTTCACAGTGATCGGCGTCAGCTTCTTTTCATTGGTTGATTTCAACTCTGTTTCAACCATGTAATCGCCAGCATTCAGTGTAGTTTGAAATGCATCGCCATAGCCATAGTCGAAAGTATCGCGCTCGCCGTTCAGGCTTTCCTTAGCTGACAAAAACCGCCAACCATTGTTGCCAGGTGCAGTGATCTTCACCACACCAGCGTTGAGAACGACGATGGGTTCAACACGTTCGCCAACCTTAACAGTAAACGGCACTTCGCCCTTTGCGCCCTCAATAGAGGCGCGCAAGATATAGTCGCCCGGCGGCAGGTCAAATTTGGCATCTGCGCCATACTTGTAGGCCACTTCAGTTTGGCTGCCATCCAGTTTCACTTTGGCATTGTAAATCTTGATGGACATGCCAGGCGCATCGACTTTTTCGCCTTCTACATAGAAGGCATTGGCAAGGGCAACGCCGGTGCCAACAATCACTTTCTTTTCAAGGCGATCACCGGCTTTAAGAGTAAACTTTTCCGTCACCTCACCTTCGCCAAGTCGCACGCGGACCGAGATTTCACCCGCAGGAAGCACAATCTTGTTTGGTCCATAATTGGTGGTGGAATCGCCGGGGAAAGTATACTCCACCGCCGCTGAACCATCCGGCTCGCCGCCTTCAGTGGCATAAGGCGTCAACTGCACAAATCCGGCATTGAGCACCAGCACGGGTTCAAGCAGCTTATCGTCCGTCAGCGTTATTTTCTGCTCAGCGCGCGCCATATCAGCCCGCACCGCGAGGATATAATCACCGGCAGGCATCAAGCCTTTGTACTCACCATACTGCGTATCAATACGCTCACCTTTATTGCCATCGCTCGCAATAGCGTAAAATTCCCATGCCACGCCAAATTCTTTGGCAACCGAATCTCCGCCTTCGGATAGCAATGCAACTGGCTTGATGTTGAATTCAACTTTGGCAGGTGCTGGCGCGGGCGTGGGTGCTGGCTCAGGAGCCGCCGCGACAACGGTTGTCTTAAGCGCCTCGGTGAGTTGCCCTGCGTCAGAGGCTTGAATATATTTTCCGCCAGTGTTTTCGGCCAAGCAGGAAACTTTCTTGCCTTCTTCTTCCGTAAGGCCAAAGCCAACAACATGGGCTGTAAAATCAACACCCGCTTTTTCAAGCTCATTGCCCAGCGCGCACGG
>JBGTAU010000381.1:0-1894 GCA_041749675.1 Rhizobiaceae bacterium
GCTTAAAATTGATATTGTTTCTGATGTCGTCTGCCCATGGTGTTATCTCGGCAAAGCGCGATTAGAACGCGCGTTAGCCGCCATGAAAGGCGTAACCGTAGAAATCCATTGGCGGCCATACCAACTTGATCCCACCATCCCACGAAACGGCGTTGACAGAAAAGCCTATATGGAAGCCAAATTTGGGACAGGATCAAGATTAGCCGAAGTGCATCAACAGTTGGTTGGTTTTGGCAAAGAAGTCGGCATCAACTACCAATTCGACAAAATCAAAGTTGCACCCAATACAATGAACGCCCACCGCCTAATTCGTTGGGCGTCTCAAGCGGGTGCAGGCGTTCAAAACAAGGTCGTTGATCGCCTGTTTCGCCTCTATTTTACCGAAGGCGCAGATATTGGTGACACCTCTGTTTTGATAAAAACCGGAAAAGAATGCGGCATGGATGCTGCCATCCTAGAGACACTTTTGCCTACCGATGCAGAAGTGGTGGGCGTAAACGGCGAAATCGAAACATCGCGCAAAATTGGCGTTACCGGCGTACCATTTTTCATACTCAATCAAAAATACGGCATATCCGGCGCGCAAACGCCAGAGATTTTGATTGAAGCCATGCAGGGCGCGCTCAAAGATACGGCAACAGCCTGATCATCAGCTGCAAAGCATCTCGAGCGCAGCTGCAACGCGGCTGATCACTTGCCGTCCACCATCCGCGCGAGCTGCGTAACGATCACTGCCGCACCATTCATGCGCTTATCAGCGTCGGGCCAATCGCGTGTCAAAAACACCGATTGGTCAGGTCGTATCTTCGCCAATATTCCTTGCTCACCAATAAATTTGATCAGCGCTGCTGGATTAGGAAATTCCTTCTTGCGAAACGCCACGACGAGCCCGCGCGGGCCTGCGTCGAGTTTTTCAATATTGGCTTTGCGACATAGAGTTTTGATGTAAACGATCTTGAGAAGATGTTTGACCTCGTCCGGCAGCGGTCCGAACCGGTCAATCATCTCAGCTCCAAAGCCATCAATGTCGCCAACGTCAGCAATATCCGCCAAACGCCGATAAAGACCAAGGCGCAGCTGCAAATCAGCGACATAGTTTACCGGAATCATCACAGCCGTGCCAATGCTGATTTGCGGTGACCACTGGCTGTCATCGGAATAGGTCTGCCCGCGTTGTTCAGCTACAGCTTCTTCTAGCATTTGCTGATAAAGCTCAAACCCGACTTCTTTGATATGACCAGACTGCTCCTCGCCCAGCATATTGCCGCCGCCGCGCAAGTCCAGATCATGGCTCGCCAATTGGAAGCCTGCACCAAGTGTATCCAAGGACTGTAGCACTTTCAGGCGTCGCTCCGCTGTTGTCGTAAGCGTTCGATTGGCAGGCAGAGTGAACAGTGCAAACGCACGCTGTTTAGAGCGTCCAACGCGTCCGCGCAGCTGATAAAGTTGCGCTAGTCCAAACATATCTGCACGATGCACAATCAGCGTATTGGCGGTCGGAACATCCAGTCCTGACTCAACGATCGTCGTTGAAAGTAGAACATCATATTGCCCTTCGTAAAAGGCGTTCATGATATCATCCAGTTCACCGGCTGGCATCTGTCCATGTGCGACCGCCACTTTCAATTCTGGGACGTCGGACTGCAAAAATGCATGGATGTCCGCCAAATCGGCAATGCGCGGCACGACATAAAAACTCTGCCCCCCGCGATAACGCTCGCGAAGCAGGCTTTCGCGGATAACCAATCCATCAAACGGAGAGATAAATGTTCGTACCGCCATTCTGTCGACCGGCGGCGTGGTAATCAGCGAAAGTTCGCGAACCCCCGTCAGCGCCAGTTGCAATGTGCGCGGAATTGGCGTGGCTGACAGTGTCAGTACGTGCACATCACTT
>JBGTAU010000382.1:0-4912 GCA_041749675.1 Rhizobiaceae bacterium
TGCGCGGCGGCGATCAAAGTCGCCGCTTTTTTGTATTGGCTTCGAAAATTGATAGAGGTCACGCCGCCAATTCAATCGGCTCCACTTTAATTTCATCTTGATGCGCCCGCGCAAGCGCCAGATCATGGGCGCTCTGCATCCGGCATAATGTATCTGCTTGCAGGCCAAACGCTTTTTCGAACCGGATAGCCATTTCCGCCGTCAGCCCAGCGCGACCATTGAGCAACATGCTCATGGCCTGCCTTGATACGTTTAAGTGCTTGGCAAGATCGGTAACGCTCAAACCTTTCGGGTCAACCATTTCCTCACGCAGCCAAAGGCCGGGGTGAACCGAAAAGAAGGGTGAAATCTTTATGGCCATCAGTGGTAATCCTCTAAATCAAGATCGACTATCGACCCATTTTCGTCAATTCTGAAAGTCAAACGCCAATTCTTAGTGAGTGTCATGGCAGCAGTTCCAGCGCGGTCACCAACCAGCCAGTGAAAACCGAAATTAGGTGGCGCACTCAATTCGTCCACATGGTTAGCGGCTAATAGGAAGGCAATCATATTACGCATACGACCGGCAATTCTCGCGTCGATAGCCTTGGGTTTCCCAGTTTCTAAGAAGGATCGCAGAACTTTGTCTCGAACGGATTTTATTTCCATACCCAAAGATGAATGATGGCCTCATATCTGTCAAGTGTACAGTGACACATGACGAAAAGTCTAACCAAAAATGTGATGTCTCACCGCGCGCGCATTGCCACAAAATGCGCGGCGGCGATCAAAGTCGCCGCTTGCGCCCCAAATGGTTCCAGCAAATCTTCGGCCTGTTTAACAAGCCCACGAAGTTGAGCGCGTGCCCACTTCTCGCCGTGCAGACTGACCAATGTGCCCTTGCCGCGTGCGGCATCTTTACCGGTGGCTTTGCCCATACTTGAGGCGTCGGATGTCATGTCCAAAAGGTCATCGGCAATCTGAAACGCCAAGCCAATTGCCGACCCAAATTCAGCCAGTCGCTCGCGCTCCTCGCTCGATGCACCGCCGACCACCGCGCCCGCCTCACAGGCAAAACGAATGAGCGCACCGGTTTTCATGGCTTGCAACGTAATAATGCCCGCTTCGTCTGGCTTAATACGCTCCGCTTGCAAATCCAGTGCCTGCCCGCCAGCCATCCCGCCGATGCCAGACGCGCGCGCCAACATGCGTACCAGCTCAATTTGAGCGGCTGGTGACAAATCCGTTTGGCGATGCGCCAAAATATCAAATGCCAACGTGAGCAAACTATCGCCCGCCAAGATCGCATGGGCTTCATCAAAGGCGCGGTGCACCGTTGGCTGGCCGCGACGCAGGTCATCATCATCCATCGCCGGCAGATCATCATGCACTAGCGAATAGCAATGCACACATTCCAGCGCCGCAGCCACGCGCAGCGCCGCCTCAGCATTGCCGCCAAATAACGCCGCGCTTTCCAAAACCAGAAATGGCCGCAGCCGTTTACCGCCGTTCAAAACCCCATGCCGCATCGCCGCCAGCAATTGCGCCGGTCGCGCAATCTCGCCGTCACCCACGTTTTCGCTCAGTATCCGGTCTAAAGCCTGTTCCACTGCCATCGCACTGGTCATCAGCTTGAATTCGAAGTCCGGTTCGGCAAAACTGTTCGTCATTTGCAGCAGGCTCTCTGAGAATTTGTCATTGGCGTTTCACCCGAAAACTGAAGCCGGTCAAGTTTGCATTGGCGCAATTGTAACCATTGCACAGCGCAACAATGCCAGTTAAGTCAATTTGCAACGGCTCCAACTTAATTGACAGCCAATCCAAAATTCAAAAGAATACCGGTCATGAGCAAAGACACTGGGTTGGCAGGCATCGGCAAACTAAAAGATCGCAGCATTGGCGTCCTTGTGCGCAAGGCCATTCGCATTGGCTTGATAATTGCCGCCATTCCGGTCATCTTGATGCTCATTTACATCATCCCAATTATTCACCCAGTTTCCACCTTGATGCTGAAGGATCTAATCACGCTCAAAGGTTATGACCGGCAATGGGTTGATATTGAAGACATTGCGCCTGTTCTCATTCATTCCGTAATGATGTCTGAAGACGGTCAGTTCTGCACGCATTCCGGCGTCGATTGGACGGCGGTCAACCAAGTGGTGGATGACGCGATGGAGGGCGAACCTTCGCGCGGCGCGTCCACCATTGCCATGCAGTCGGTCAAAAACCTGTATCTGTGGTCCTCGCGCTCTGTCATTCGCAAAGTTATTGAACTGCCCTATGCGCTGGTTGCCGATTTGATTTGGACCAAGCGGCGTATGATGGAGATTTATCTCAACATCGCCGAATGGGGCCCCGGCATTTACGGCATTGAGGCGGCAGCCCAGTTTCATTTCAAAACCAGCGCCAAAAACCTCTCCGCCCGCCAAGCCTCGCTGCTAGCCGTGTCATTGCCAAACCCAATTTTGCGCAAACCGTCGAAGCCTTCCAAGGGTCTAAACCGCCTCGCCCGCGTCAACGAGCGCCGCGCCGCACAAGCTGGTGGTTATGTGGAATGCGTCACCGGCTAAAAAAATCCAGACTCACCCTAGCCAAAGCCATGAGCCTTGTGTATAGGCACGGCAGAATTTACGAAATTTCGCCAAGTTACGCCGGTTACGCCGGTTTTTCTGGTTGATAAGTTAAGATGGAGCTTTCCCATGGCTGTGCCAAAACGAAAAACTTCGCCGTCCAAGCGCGGTATGCGCCGTTCGGCTGATGCGCTGGTTGCGCCGACCTATGTCGAAGACAAGGCATCGGGCGAATTGCGCCGTCCACACCACATTGATCTGAAGACCGGCATGTACCGTGGTCGTCAGGTTTTGGACGTCAAAGCCAAATAATTTCTGCATTTAAGTGCAGTATGACAGGCCGGTGTTCGCACCGGCCTTTTTGTGTTTGTTGAAGTTTGCTAGTCGTTGATAATTGCGCGGAGGCAAATTTGACAACACTGATCACCACCGACCTGACCCTATTGCCTTGCACCCCAGCAGATAAGGCCGATTTCATTGCGCTAGAGCGTGACCCAGAAGTCATGCGATTCCTCAATGGCGGACAGGCCGTTGATATAATGAATGCCGACCCCGACTCATCCCTTCTGATGCCGCGCGGCACAGAGCCTTATGTTTGGACTGCACGCACGCATTTTAACAAAGCATTCGTTGGCTGGTTCTGCCTATGGCCTGAAAGTGAGAATGTCGCAGAACTGGGGTACCGCCTACGCCGACAGGACTGGGGCAAAGGGTTCGCGTCTCAAGGTGCAAACGCACTCGTCGATTACGGCTTCAAAACGTGCCGCTACTCAAAAATATTTGCCAGCACCTTGACCATCAATCACGCCTCGCGCCGTGTATTGGAGAAAGTCGGTATGGAATATACAAAAACCGCCTATCCCGACTGGCCTAAACCTTTTGCAGGCAGTGAACTGGGTGAAGCGGTTTATGAGGTGACCCGTGAAACCTCACTTTTTATTAAGCAAAACTAAAAATCTTCTTATAGTTGCATATTTCAGAGTATTGATTGAATATGTAGTTGAGTATTAACTACTGGAATTCCGTATACGAACATGTTAGACTTCGAATGGGATGGCGAAAAGAATAGACTGAACCAGCAACGTCATGGCATCTCTTTTGAGGACGTTGTTGGTTTTCTTGATGATCCTTGCCTGGTGGAACGCCTCGATTTGCGCGAGGATTATGGCGAAGACCGCATTATCGCGTTTGCGATGGTACATACACGTGTTTTGGCAATTGTTTATGTAGAACGTGACAATGCACTGAGGTTAATTTCAGCAAGACAGGCCTCACGAGAGGAATCAAATGACTACTTCAGACGTATCAACCGTTGAAAACAAAGACCTCATTTCTGAGCGCCCACTTACAAGTGCGGAACTCGAAAGAATGCCGCTTATCCCTGCTGTTGGCACTTTGCGACGTAGACTACGCTGCACCCAAGAAGAGTTTTCGCTACGCTACTCAATACCACTCGGAACGCTACGAGATTGGGAACAAGGGCGCAGTCAGCCGGATGCGGCAGTACGGGCCTATCTTAAAGTGATCGCCGCAGATCCTGAGCGGATAGCCCAGCTTATTGAAAAGCAGGTTGCATAAATATTTCATTCGCAACAAAGTATGCCAGACTTCGCCTACCCCGCGAGTACCCCATGGAATTCCTAGCCCAAGTCACTGCATCGGCCATTATCTTTCTCGCCCGCATGATTACCGCGGTGCGTGGCATTTGGCTCGGCATTGAGCCGGTGCGGCGCCAGCGGGTGTATTTTGCCAATCATGTCAGCCATGGCGATTTTGTGCTGGTTTGGACTGTTCTACCGCAGCGCATGCGGATGCGTACTCGGCCCGTTGCAGGCGCAGATTATTGGATGAAATCGCCGCTTCGCCAATTCATAGGGCGCGATGTGTTCAAAGCGGTGCTGATAGACCGCAACGCGGAAACGCGCACCGAAGACCCCGTTGAAAAAATGACGGAGGCGTTGGATGAAAACGCCTCGCTGATCGTGTTTCCGGAAGGCACCCGCAACGGGACTGATCAGCCGCTGTTGCCATTCAAAAGCGGGCTGTTTCATCTGGCCAAAGCGCGGCCCTCGGTGGATTTGGTGCCGGTGTGGATCGCCAATCTCAATCGCGTGATGCCCAAGGGCGAGTTCGTGCCCATCCCTCTGATTTGCACGGTGACTTTCGGTGCGCCGCTGCATGTCGGCGATGATGAAACCAAGGACGACTTTCTCGCCCGCGCGACCGCCGCGCTGTTGGCTTTATCTCCAACGCACATGGGAGAAGCCAAATGAGCGCGCCTTATGCTGACTTATTCACGCTGCTCGGCGGCCTTGCGCTGGTTCTGATAGTAGCTTCGCTAATCGGCTACGCTTTACAAAAGC
>JBGTAU010000383.1:0-3628 GCA_041749675.1 Rhizobiaceae bacterium
GCTTCCACAAATTCTGCGCGACCTGATGCGGCGCGGGCATGGTCGGCTTAGGCTGGCTCATGGTTTGAGCGATGAACTCGCTGGTGGTGACGGTGACATTCGAGCGTTCATTCTGGTCGCGCTGGAATGGTGCGTTCATGCGATATGTCGCGGCATACCATGCGATGATGATGGTGATCAGGATGGTGCCGATGGGGATGAGGCGAGTGTGAAGGAAAGAGGATTGGGTCATTGGTTGCTACCCCATTCAGCGCTGCCCCTCATCCGGTCTTCGACCACCTTCTCCCCGCAAGTGGCGGGGAGAAGGGGATAATCACAAACGGCGGTAATCTCCTTCGCCCCGCCACTTGCGGGGAGAAGGTGGCCCGATAGGGTCGGATGAGGGGCAGCTCCGAGATTGAGAATTGAATCAATCATCATAGCTGTGCCCCGCGCGCAACCCATCGCGCACTTGCTGAGCAATCTTCAAAAACGCTGGTGTTTCGCGGATCTCCAGCGGACGATCTGCGCCCAGATCGCAATCAATAATTTCGTGAATTTTCCCCGGGCGTGGAGACATTACGACGATCTTTGTCGAGAGAAACACGGCTTCCGGAATCGAATGCGTGACAAAAACAATCGTCTTTCTGGTCTTAGCCCACAACTTCAAAAGCTGCACATTCAAATGATCGCGCACGATTTCATCCAGTGCACCAAACGGCTCATCCATGAGCAGCATCGCCGGTTCAACAGACAGCGCACGCGCAATCGAAGCGCGTTGCTGCATGCCGCCGGACAATTGCCAAGGAAACTTTTTCTCAAAACCAGCCAAGTTTACCAGCGCAATGTTCTCGCTCACGCGCCGCGCAACCTCCGCCTTGTCCAGCCCCATAACTTCAAGCGGCAAGGCGACATTGGCGGCGATGGTACGCCAAGGGAAAAGTGCCGCTTGTTGGAATACATAACCATAAGCGCGTTTCATGCGGGCTTCATATGGCGTCATGTTATTGACTGTTATTGTCCCGCCAGTCGGCTGTTCGAGATCAGCAATCACCCTAAGCAGCGTGGTCTTGCCACAGCCCGACGGGCCGATCAGCGAAACGAATTCGCCCTCGCTAATGTCGAGGTTGATGTTTGACAGCGCGTGGACGGGGCCGTCATTGGTTGAGAAGGTGAGCGAGAGGTCGCGGGCGGAGATGACGGGGCCAGAATTCAAACTAATTTACTCCATTTTTCGTCAGTGACTGCTCACCAAAAAATTGATGGATGAATACACCCATGCATCCCGACAGGCCTGCTCCAATTGCAAAAGTCTGATTGAACAGCTTCAATCCAAACAGGGAAGCACTTGCGCCTACAATCAAAAGAACGATCAACGAGACGCCCAATCCAGCCAGTACATGACCGGTCAACGAGCCTATGTCGTTTCGCTCACACATGTAGTCTGCCGCCAAAATTGGCACGATCGCCAACGGTACGAGCACACTGACCCATTGCAACAGAAATTCAAGGATAGCGCCCGACGGCGAAAAGCCAAATGCCGCCCCGGCGGACAGGCCGAGGATACCAAGACTCACGGTTCCGGCTGCGGTCAAAACCACAGCTTCCCGCTCGCCTTCAGTCATCGGTTTCAACACTGCACCCCTCACACCCCGCTCGCCGGAATACCTGTCCGCTCAACCTTGCGAGGCGCGACAACTTCCTTCCATTTTGACAGCGCAACACTCACCGGCGCATTCGCATCGCGCCCGACAAATTCGCCGCGCCCAACTTCCACTTCTACCTTGCCATCGTTGATCGACACATGGCCACGCGTCAGCACGTATTTTGGTAGACCAGTGAGTTCCATGCCTTCAAACACATTGTAGTCAATCACCGACTGCTGGCTCTTGGCCGAGATGGTTTTTTTCTTTTTCGGATCCCACACCACAATATCCGCATCCGCGCCTTCAACGATGGCGCCCTTTTTGGGGTACATGTTGAGGATTTTGGCGATGTTCGTCGAGGTGACGGCGACGAACTCGTTCATCGTCAAACGGCCTGTATTGACGCCTTTGGTCCACAGCACCGGCATACGGTCTTCAAGCCCGCCGGTGCCATTGGGGATTTTGGTGAAGTCGCCGACACCGAACTGTTTTTGCTTGGTGGTGAACGAACAATGGTCTGTCGCCACCACCTGCAGCGATCCCGCTTGCAATCCGGCCCACAGCGAATCCTGATGCAGCTTGTTGCGGAACGGCGGCGACATGACACGCCGTGCGGCGTGGTCCCAGTCCTTGTTTTGGTATTCGGTTTCATCGAGCGTCAAATGCTGCACCAGCGGCTCGCCGTAGACGCGCATGCCTTTTTGGCGGGCGCGGCGGATCGCTTCATGCGCCGGCTCGCAACTTGTATGCACCACATAGAGCGGCACACCCGCCATATCGGCAATCATGATCGCGCGGTTTGTCGCCTCGCCCTCCACTTCCGGCGGGCGCGAGTAGGCGTGGGCTTCGGGGCCATTGTTACCGGCGGCGAGCAGCTTTTGCTGCAACTGCGCGACCACATCGCCGTTTTCGGCATGCACCATCGGCAGTGCGCCCAGTTCGGCGCAGCGCTGAAAAGATGAATACATTTCATCGTCATTGACCATCAGCGCGCCTTTGTAGGCCATGAAATGTTTGAACGAGGTGATGCCCTTATCCACCACCAATTTCATCTCATCAAACACCTGCTCGCCCCACCATGTGATGGCCATGTGGAAAGAGAAATCGCAGCAAGCTTTGGACGTTTTATTATCCCACATCTGCAGCGCTTCGAGCAGCGATTGACCGGGCGCAGGCAGGCAGAAATCCACCACCATCGTCGTGCCGCCTGAAAGAGCGGCGCGGGTGCCGGATTCGAAATCATCCGCCGAATAGGTGCCCATGAATGGCATTTCGAGATGCGTGTGCGGATCGATACCGCCGGGCATGACGTAGCAGCCGGTGGCATCCAGCGTTTTATCGCCGCTGAGATTTGCACCTATCTCGGCGATCTTACCGCCTTTGATGAGAACGTCAGCTTTGTAGGTACGGTCGGCGGTGACGATGGTTCCGTTTTTGATGACTGTGGACATTATGCTCTCCTAAATCCGTCTTGATTGCCACTTGCGCAAATCCTGAATCAGCGCGTCCAGCGTGCCGAACACCGGCACCACCACCGCCCATTTGGCGGGCTTCACATTTTTGTCGGGGATACAATCCTTGGCGACTTTGCGCTGATGTTCCTCACCAACCCAGATGCGTGCGAATTCCAATAGCTCGGCGCTGATATCTTCGCGCAACCGGTTGATGCGAATGTGGTTCATCCGAAATATCGACAACGCCGACAGTATGGCCGTAATCATGGCGATTGAAAAGACGAGCAACAGATAATTCGGGTTGCCCGTATAGGTGCCGCGAGTTTCGGCATAAACCCAGGCTCCAAGCGAGAACACCACGAAGGCTTTGGAAATGCGGAATGTTGCGAGTGTGCCCTGCACTTTGCCCTTCGTATAATCGTCGCTTTCCACTTCTATCGCGCGCATCTTTTTCGAGAATTCGTAAAGCCGCTGGTTTTCTTCATCGGTATGTTCTTCGCCGCGGGCGATGCGAAACGTCTCGAATGCCTTGTGCGTGATGTCATCGAT
>JBGTAU010000384.1:0-3702 GCA_041749675.1 Rhizobiaceae bacterium
TCTTAACCTGCTCACCTCACATCCCGTACTTTACGTATGCAACGTCATCGAAGCCGACGCAGCGAAAGGCAACGCGCACACTGAAGCGGTCGGCAAAATGGCCGCAAGCCAAGGCGCAGGCTGTGTTACCATCTCGGCAAACATCGAAGCCGAAGTCGCCCAGCTGCCAGACGAGGACGCCAAGGAATTTCTCTCTGATCTTGGTCTTGAAGAACCCGGTCTCGATAAGCTCATCCACGAAGGCTACAAGCTGCTTGGTCTCATCACCTACTTCACGGTTGGCCCGAAAGAGACCCGTGCGTGGACTGTGCACAAGGGTGCAAAAGCCCCGCAAGCGGCGGGCGTTATTCACACCGACTTTGAAAAGGGCTTCATCCGCGCACAAACCATTGCCTACAATGATTTCGTGACGCTCGGCGGCGAAGTGCCCGCAAAGGAAGCGGGCAAAGCACGCGATGAAGGCAAAGAGTATGTGGTTCAGGACGGCGACATTATGCTGTTCAAGTTCAACGTGTAGCCCTCAACTTTGAGCATCATCTTCGCAAGTACGTCCGGATTGTTGGCAAATTTGTTTTATGCTAGAAATTTAAGTGTGAATGCACACTAGGGTTGGGGAATCACCATGGCCGCAAAGAAAGCCGCAGTTGCTAGCGTTTCCGATGAACAAATCCGCGCCATCGCACATAAGCTTTGGGTAGAGGCTGGCGAGCCAGAAGGCCAAGCCGAAGACCATTGGTTTAAGGCCATCGAAATGGCATCTGCAAAAGCGGGTAAAGCCGCAAAGGCCAAAGCTGCAGTTAAAGCTGCGCCGAAAGTGCCTGCTGCCAAAGCGCCAGCTGCAAAAGCTAAGCCAGCGGCGAAAAAAGCAGCCAAGTAACACTTCGCGGCTTGTCCATAGCATAAGAGAAACGATGACTGGCATGATCATTTGTCGTTGCTACTTCATGATTTCTATTTCATCCTGACCCTATGAACACGCAATCACATGTCCTGATGGGTGCACTTTTATTCGGGCGAACCGTGCCAAAGCTCGCTTGGGCCGGAGCAGCCGGTGGGATCTTGCCCGATTTGCCAATGTTCATGATTGTCGGTTTTTTGCGCTTCACCGGCCATGAATTTGGGGAAATATTTGGCAAACTTTATTGGGAACACTGGTGGCAGGTGGCCAATGCCATCGGGCACAATTTCATCCTCTGGAGCGGTCTATGCATCGCCGGTGCAATAGCAGCTAAGAGCATCAGCCTAAACACAGCACAACGCGGCGCATATTTATTTGCATTCAGTGGATCTGCACTCATCCACAGCGCAGTCGATTTTCTGTGCCATCGCAATGACGGGCACATGCACTTCTGGCCTTTATCACAGTGGCGGTTTGTGTCGCCTGTATCTTATTGGGATAGTGCGCACTATGGAACACAGTTCAGTCTGTTCGAGGCAACACTTGGCCTCGTCATGGCAGCGCTTTTATTGCGCACGTACCGCCATAGGCTCGTGCGTGCCGCGCTGATGATCGCCGCAGCGCTTTACGCGGCCGTTCCAGCGTTCTTCATCTACAATTTAGCGGGAAACTGATCCCGCGCTTGTCAGCACGGGATCGAAGCAATCCTAAGCTTTTTTAACTGGGCAGGTTGAAACGCCCAAGATCGAGTACAAAGGGCACGTGCCTACCAGCCCGGTGAGCAGCGGCACAACGCCGATTAATGTCCAATAGCGCCAAGGTGCGTTCGGATACATAAAGAACATCGCGAGCAGAACTACACCGACAATCACGCGCAACGCACGATCAAATGAACCTTCATTCGTTTTGAACATTTTTAATTTCCTCAATCGGGACAAGCGGGATATCCACTTGTATCAACCGCAAGCTAACAAAATCGAGCTATTTGGTCTGTGACACTGTCACCGTCAAAGTGAAATTGCTCTTCCCAAATCGCTCAATGTTGCGTGATCTAATATTTGGATATGTCCGCGTACTTGGTTTATGAGTCCACGCTTAGAAAGCGCTTCCAGTTGCCGCGAGACCACTTCGCGCACCGAACCAATAGCGACCGCCAAATCATGATGCGTGGCGACGATCATGCCCGAATTGTCTGCCAACAACACCAGTTGACGCACAAGGCGTTGCTCCACTTTAACAAAGGCAACCTGCTCCAAAACGTGGGTGATGTCGCTTATACGCGCCGCAAAGGCTTTGAAGACAAAATGGCGAAACCACTCTGATTGGTTCATAAGTTCGAGAAACACCAGGCGTGGCACCAAAACCGCACGGACAGCCGTCTCTGCTATGGCCTCGCCGGCATAGGCCTCATCACCAAGCAGTCCGAGCGTTGTTTGCACACAGGTCTCGCCGCGTGTGACGCCATAGAGCAAAATTTCACGGCCCGACGCACCGGTCAGATAAACTGAAATCCGTCCAGAGAGGACAATGACAAATCCCATCGCTTGGTCACCGGCACGAAAAACAACATGACCTTCTGGAATCACCATAGGCTTGAGTTTACCCAACGCATTCAGGCTCAGCGCATCGCTGCCTAGCGGCAATGCGGCCTCGTTCAGCCACGATGGTTCAAAACCGCTCATTTAGTGGCCAGCATATTCGATCAAGGTGCGTACAGGCACGCCAAGTGCCTCAAGCTTCTTACGCCCGCCAAGATCTGGCAAATCGATCACAAAACAGGCCGCGACAATTTCAGCGCCAATTTGACGTAGCAGTTTGACCGCACCCTCCGCCGTACCACCGGTCGCGATCAAATCATCAACAAGGATGACCTTCTCGCCTGGCTTCACCGCATCTTTGTGCACTTCCATTTCGTCCACGCCATATTCCAAACTATAAGCAATGCGCACCGTCTCGTGAGGCAGCTTGCCTTTTTTGCGAATAGGGACAAACCCAGCGGACAATTGATGTGACATTGCCCCGCCGAGGATAAACCCACGCGCCTCAATACCCGCAATCTGGTCAATCTTTGTACCGGCGTATGGATGCACCAACTCATCGATAGAACGCCGAAATGCCCGCGCGTTGCCAAGCAATGTTGTAATGTCGCGAAACAAGATACCAGGTTTTGGGTAGTCGGGAATTGTCCGGATAGCAGCGCGTAGTGTGGCGTCGAGTGTTGAATTCATAAGGTTCTCCTGAGAATGCGCCGACAAGCTTTACACATATCAAACAAAAAGGGCAGCTGTCGCTGCCCTTTTCAAATCAAAACCCATATTCGCCCAAATCCAAAATCGCCCAAATCAATGCGCGACGTTTGCCCAGACTTTTTTCTTGGTGAGATAAACCAATGCGCCAAACAGCAACATGAAAATCATGACCGAGAAGCCGGTCTTCTTACGCGCTTCCAAATGTGGCTCAGCGGCCCACATCAAAAACGCAGAAACGTCCCGTGCATATTGGTCAACCGTAGCAGGCGATCCATCTTCATATGTCACTTGGCCGTCAGCAATAGGCTGAGCCATCGCTAGCGCTTTGCCCGCAATAAAATGCGGATTGTAATGCGTGCCTTCTGCAATTTCCATGCCTTCTGGCGGCGTTTGGCCGTAGCCAGTCAGCAGGCCATAAATATAGTCTGGGCCATTTTCAGCATACCCAGTAAAGGGATCAATGAGGAATTGCGGGAAACCACGCTCAGCGGCACGCGCTTTTGCAATCAATGAAAAATCAGGCGGAGCCGCACCATTGTTGGCAGCAGCAGCAGC
>JBGTAU010000385.1:0-12429 GCA_041749675.1 Rhizobiaceae bacterium
GCGAGCACGTCACAGAAGATGCCGGTACCGGCTTTGTCCACACTGCGCCTTCTCACGGTCGCGATGACTTTGAAATCTGGACGTCCAACGCTCGCGAATTGGAAGCACGCGGCATCTCGTCGGCTATTCCTTTTCCCGTAGATGACGCTGGCTTCTACACCAAAGACGCGCCGGGCTTCGGGCCGGACCGCGAGGGTGGTCCCGCACGCGTGATCGACGACAATGGCAAAAAGGGCGATGCCAACGAGGCCGTGTTTAAAGCCTTGATTGCGGCAAATAGCCTCTTCGCCCGTGGCCGCGTCAAGCACGAATATCCGCATTCTTGGCGCTCTAAAAAGCCGATCATCTTCCGCAACACGCCGCAGTGGTTTGTGTACATGGATAAAGACACCGCCTCGATCAACGGCACGCTGCGCACAACTGCGCTCGCCGCCATCGACGCCACGCGCTTTGTCCCCGCCAGTGGCCGCAATCGCTTGCATTCCATGATCGCTGGACGCCCAGACTGGGTGCTCTCGCGCCAACGTGCTTGGGGCGTGCCGATTTCGGTGTTCCGCCACAAAGAAACCGGCCAAATCATCCCCGGCGAAAGCTTCATCGCGTCCCAAGAATTGGCCGACCGCATCATGGCGGCATTCGCCGTCGAAGGCGCGGACGCTTGGTATAAGGACGGCGCAAAGGCGCGGTTCTTGGATGGCCTCGTTGACAATCTGGACGATTGGGACCAAGTGCGCGACATTCTCGACGTCTGGTTCGACAGTGGTTCCACCCACGCCTTCTGCTTGGAAGAGCGCACTGACTTGAAGTGGCCAGCTGATCTATACCTCGAAGGCACAGACCAACATCGCGGCTGGTTCCATTCTTCGCTCCTCGAAAGCTGTGGCACGCGAGGGCGCGCGCCTTATGACGCGGTGCTAACCCACGGCTTCGTGATGGCCGAAGACGGGCGCAAAATGTCGAAGTCTTTGGGCAATGTGGTCACCCCGCAAGAAGTCATCAAAAATTCCGGCGCCGATATTTTGCGCCTGTGGGTGGTCTCGTCAGATTATTCAGAAGACTTGCGTGTTGGCCCTGAAATTTTGAAGACGGCGGTTGATGCCTATCGCAAATATCGCAACACAATGCGCTGGATGCTCGGCACGCTGGCCCATGACCAAGGCGAAGTGACGCCGGTTCAAGACATGCCAGAACTTGAGCAACTCATGCTGCACCGCCTGTCAGAACTCGATGAACTGGTGCGCACCAGCTATGACGAGTTTGAATTCCGCAAGATCACCAAGACCTTGATGGATTTCATGGTGGTGGAACTGTCGGCCTTCTACTTTGATATCCGCAAAGACGTGCTCTATTGCGATGCGCCGTCAAGCGGTAAGCGCAAAGCGGCCATCGAAGTGGTGCGCCATCTGTTCAATTGTCTGATCAAATGGACCGCGCCTCTGTTTCCGTTCACCACTGAAGAAGCTTGGCTTCAGGCCTATCCAAACACCGAGTCTGTGCATCTCGAACAGTTTGCCGAAATCCCTGCCAATTGGCGCAATGATGCGTTGGCCAAAAAGTGGACTGTCATTAAAAATGTACGCCGTGCCGTAACCGGTGCATTGGAATTAGAACGCGCACAAAAACGCATTGGCTCGTCACTCGAAGCTGCCCCGACCATTTACGTGCAAATGGATGACGCTGCTATTGCGCTATTAAACAACACTGACCTCGCCGAAATCTGCATCACTTCTGGGCTAACGTTGGAAGTGGGCGCAGGACCTGACACGGCTTTCCGCCTGGATGACATGAAGAATGTTGGCGTGGAATCGCATCCAGCAAAAGGCACGAAATGTGCCCGTTCCTGGCGTTATACTGATGATGTCGGCACCGACAGCGCTTTTCCGGATGTGTCCGCCCGCGACGCGGCGGCGCTACGGGAGTTGCAGGCGCTTGGCCGAGTTTGACAGTAAATACGGGACACTGCAAAGAAACATTGTCCCGAACTACCAATTGCGTTAAAAGCGGCCTTCGAATTGCCGGAATTCTCGGTGATAGGGTCTCCCTTGGGGCCCAAGGTTTAAGTGTCTGGCGGTATAGTATGGTCATGAAGATTGTGAATACAAATAAAGTTTTGATGCGCACATGTGCGATCTCGACGCTCATTTTGGTAACGGGTTGCGTAAGCTCGCCGACATACGGAACCAGCAAAACAGCCAATGCACAGCTTATGCAAGACGTAACAGAAGCGTTTTCTCTGAAGCCGAAAAATGGCGGAAAGATCGCGTATCAACCGCGTCCTGAATTGGTAAAAACTGGTGCCACCGAGCTTCCGGTGCCACAGGAGACGGCAGCAAAGCAAGCTGGAGTGTGGCCGGAATCACCAGAGCAAAAACGTGCACGATTGCGCGCCGAAGCAACAAAAGGTCAAGGCGACCCTAACTTTGAACCCACCATTGTAGACGATTTGGGCGGCACGCGAGCGGTAGTCGCCAGCAATCCCAACCCAAATGATGATCGTGATTTACGCAAGCGAGTGGTTGTTGATAGCGCTGCAATTAAGAAAAGTCGTGTGTTGAATTCAGTGGGATCGCCCACAAAACGCAATCAATTGAGCGAGCCACCAATTGAGTATAGAGCACCGGTGGCATCGGCAGCATATGGCGACCTTGGTGAGGACGAGGCTAAAAAAGAGCGTCGTTTGCGCGCTGAAGCCAAGAAAAAGAACGGCACTGGCGGGCTTAAAGGGCTCATACCTTGGCTCTAGTCTCTTCGTACCTTGAAAAAATCCCGCAAAAGCGTGGAAGCCTCAGTTTCACCTATACTTGAATAAATCTCCGGCGCGTGGTGGCATGTCGCTTGACTAAACAAGCGACCACCATGCTCAACGCCGCCCCCTTTTGGATCCGAAGCCGCATAGTAAAGTCGACTGACGCGGGCAAATGAAATCGCGCCGGCACACATCGCACATGGCTCTAAAGTGACATGCAGGTCACAACCCGTCAGGCGCTCAGATTGTAAAATGGATGCCGCTTTTCGGATCACCAATATTTCTGCATGAGCCGTTGGATCGTTGAGCTCACGCGTGCGATTGCCCTCGCAAGCAATCACTACACCGTCCTTACTCACCACAGCACCAACTGGCACCTCACCGCGCACAGCCGCAAGGCGCGCTTGGTTCAGCGCTAAATCCATAAAGTTATGGCCGCTTTTGGTGTTTGGCAATTTTTCCTGCTCGATTCCTCTCGATCAACCTGATAGGGAACCGGCAACAAAAGGCAATAAGCAACATGAATGATGACAATAATAAGCCGCGCGGTCCGCGCGCACCGCGAGGCGATTTCAAACGGGACGCTGGTCCGCGCGATGGCTCCGCCCCGCGCTCACGACCACCACGTGATGGTGACCGACCTGCATCGGATGCACCAGCCCCACAAGGCGAACGCATCGCCAAACGCTTGGCACGTGCTGGCATTTCCTCGCGACGCGACGCCGAGCTATTGATCGCTGATGGCCGCGTTAGTGTGAACGGCAAGGTGCTGGAAAGTCCGGCGGTCAATGTTTCGACATCAGATAGAATTTCTGTTGATGGACAAATGTTGCCAGAAATCGAGCGCACACGACTTTGGCTTTATCATAAGCCCGTCGGCTTGGTAACGACATCAAAAGATCCGGAAGGCCGTCCAACTGTTTTTGACGCGTTGCCTCCAGAATTGCCGCGCGTGATTTCTGTTGGTCGATTGGACATCAATACCGAAGGTTTGCTGCTTCTCACCAACGATGGCGGTTTGGCTCGGATGTTGGAATTGCCCGCAACCGGCTGGCTGCGTCGCTACCGTGTCCGTGCGTTCGGCAAGGTCAAGCAAGAAGACCTAGACAAGCTCAAAGACGGTGTAACAGTTGAGGGCGTATTCTACGGCGCGATTGAAGCGGTGCTCGAGCGCGAGCAGGGCTCCAACGTGTGGATCACTGTTGGACTTCGCGAAGGCAAAAATCGCGAAGTTAAAAACATCATGGGCTCGCTCGGGCTCAATGTGAACCGCCTGATCCGCCTGTCCTTTGGTCCATTTCAAATGGGTGACCTAGAACAAGGCGCAGTGCTAGAAGTCAATGGCCGCACGCTGCGCGAACAATTGGGCGAACGCATGATCGAAGAATCTGGCGCAAACTTTGATGCACCAATCCTCAATGCGTTTTCGAACACTGCCGTGCAAGGCGAAACACCGCGCGGCGATTGGGCAGCACCGGCTGAAAAGCCAGCGCATCGCAAATATGGCGATTGGGTTGGCGGTAGCGACAATCCGATTGTGAAACGTCAACGCAAACCAAAGTTTGATAAAAATGCAGTCGCCGAAAGCATGGCGCCAAAACGCTCAACCCGCGCGTCCAATGCGTGGATGGGCACCGGTTCAAAGCCGAAGTCTGCCACGCGGCTGACGGAAGAAACCGAAACGCCGCCGCAAGCGCGGTCAGATCGCGGTAAGCGCGATTTCACACCGCGCGCAGATCGGCCTCAAGGCGACAGGCCACAAGGTGATCGGCCAGCACGATCATTTGGTGATAGACCTGCCCGTCCCTATGGTGACCGCCCGCAGCGCAGCGACGCACAATCTGGTGAAAAGCGCGAGTGGAAGCCACGCACCAGCGAAGGTAGCGGTGATCGGCCTAATCGAGATTACCAACCAAGAACCAGTTCAGGATTTGGCGACAAACCGTATGATGGTCGTCCAGCCCGTCCAGCGGGTGACAGACCAGCGCGTCCCTATGGGGACCGTCCGCAGCGCAGCGATGCGCCTTCTGGTGAGAAGCGCGAGTGGAAGCCACGCGAAGGCGGCGATGACCGTCCAAAACGCGATTTCACACCGCGCGGAGACAAGCCCTATGATGGTCGCCCAGCCCGCCCACAAAGCGACAGACCCGCACGTCCACATGGCGACCGCCCGCAGCGCAGCAATGCGCCATCCGGCGAAAAACGTGAGTGGAAGCCACGCACAAGTGAGGGCGGCGATGATCGTCCGAAACGTGATTTCAAGCCCAGAGGTGATAAACCCTACGGAAACAGACCGTCCGGTGACCGGCCCTATTCAGGCAAGCCATCCGGAGACCGCCCATCTCCAAGTCGGCCGTATTCAGGCAAACCCAGCGGCAGTCGTGGTGGACCATCGGGTGGCAAACCACGTGGCAAGAGCTAATCCATGCGCATAGTCGGCGGGCAATTTCGCGGGCGCAACCTTATAGCTCCGGAAAGTCAGGCGATCCGCCCGACGACGGACCGCGTGCGTGAAAGCCTGTTCAATGTGCTGATGCACTTGGACGGCGAACCGATTGAGGGCGCGCGCGTACTGGACCTTTTTGCCGGCACTGGTGCGCTGGGGATTGAAGCGCTTTCTCGCGGCGCGCGGTTTTGCCTGTTTGTCGATGACGGCGTGGAATCGCGAGGCATAGTGCGCGCCAATATTGAAGCGCTCGGACTGAATGGCTGCACCAAAGTATTTCGCCGCGACGCAACAAGTTTAGGTCTCGCAGCGCCGCATGAACCCTTCAATGTGGTTTTTGCCGACCCGCCTTATCGCAAAGGCCTTGGCACAAAAGCCCTTGAATCGGCAGCAGACAATGGCTGGTTGATTGCGGGTGCGCTGGTCATCCTTGAAGAAGCCGCAGATGCGAACATATTGATCAGCGATGAGTTCGTTTTAATGGATAGCCGCAATTATGGTGACACAATTATTAGATTGTATCGCTGGGACCGGAGATAGTCTGTGAAAAAAGCGATCAAAAAACCTTCCACTGAATTGAAAGCTGTGAGAGCACCGACATTCGCGCTTGCCCTTGGCGGCGGCGGAGCACGTGGCATTGCGCACATACATGTCCTCGAAATGCTTGACGAAATGGGCATCAAACCTGTTGCGATTTCAGGCTCATCCATTGGCGCGATCATGGGCGCGGCTTACGCCTCTGGCATGAGCGGCAAAGATATCCGCGAGTACACACTCTCAGTCATGGCCAATCGTGTTGAGGTTATGAACAGGCTTTGGAAGTTGCGCCCCGCGGGCATCGGCAATTTCTTGTCCAATGGGTTCAAACTCATTCCGTTGGATATCGAAAAAGTCACAGATGCCTTTTTGCCAGCGCAAATTCCTGCGCGATTCGACGATTTGAAAATTCCATTCATCGCGACAGCAGTTGATTTCTATAGCCAAGAAGTTGTCAGAATCAGCGACGGAGATTTGCGGTCAGCCATTGCCGCGAGTGCAGCCATTCCCGGCCTATTCAAAGCGGTGCGCCGACAAGATCGGGTCTTGGTAGATGGCGGCATTTGTGACCCTGTGCCGTTTGAAGTCCTGAAAGGAAAAGCGGATTACGTCATCGCAATTGACGTTGTTGGCTCACCCGATGGTGACCACGAAAAAATACCGGGTACCATTGATAGTCTTTTTGGTGCCAGCCAGTTGATGATGCAATCAATCATTTCCATGAAACTGGCCAACGACCACCCAGCGATTTTGTTACGCCCCGCAGTCAGTCGCTTCAAAGTTCTAGATTTTTTGAAAACGCAAAGAATTTTGGATGCCACCATGTCCGTGCGCGAAGAATTGCGCCACGCGATGAATGCAATTTTGCAATTCCACAACAATAAGTAACTAACCGAGCGTCGACGCCTTGCCCGTTGAAAATGGTGAATTGGCAGCTGGCGGCAATTGCGAATCCACCGCCGGTGGATTTCGAGCTTCAAAGGTCTTGAGGACATGCAAACAAACCAGGGTCGCTCCAAGCCCAAAGACTACAGTTCCAACGCCTGAACCCGCCAACGCGCCTTGTGGACCATACCAAAGTGCGCCGAGCGAAACGAAGGGAATAACGCCGAGCGTCGCTCGCCCCCAATTGGCCATGGTCGAATAAAATGGAAATCCCAAATTGTTGAAGGCAGCATTGGCAACAAACATCAGGCCAGCAAACACAAAGGTGCCCGCGACGTATACAAAGAAAAAGCTGATCAAATCGCGCGTCGCGCCGGTGGCACCAAATAAATCTGAGATTGGATTGCGCAGCAGCGCCAGCACCAACCACACCACCAAAACATACGCAACCACCACTTTGAAACTGTCGTACATAGTAGATTGAATACGATCAAAGCGCCGCGCTCCGTAGTTTTGACCAAGGATCGGACCGACAGCTCCAGAAAGCGCAAAAATCGCCGCAAATGCTACGGGCGTTACGCGTCCAATAATGGCCCAGCCAGCAACAGCGTCATCGCCAAACTTTGCCATTTCCGCTGTCACCCAAGCATTTCCAACTGGCGTTGCAAGCTGTGTCATAACAGCTGGTAAGCCAATAGCGAAATAAGGTCTGGCAACCGAAAGGATCGTTGGCACCGTGGGCATCTTCAACATGTTATGCACATAGGCGACGCCATAAATGCCAATGGCCAGCAACACAAATCGTGAAATAACCGTTACGATGGCAGCGCCATCAATGCCTAAATTGAAGGTAAAAATGAAAAGCGGATCAAGCGCCGCCGTGACCGCCGCCGCGATTAGCGTGACATACATCGCGCGTTTTGCATCACCCTTAGCGCGCAGCAGCGCAGCAGCGCTCATGCCGACTGCCATAAATGGCATGGACGGGACCACAATGTACATAAACCGCACGGAAATATTCAATGTTTCGCCAGTTGCCCCCATCAGTGCGGTCAAAGGGCGGGCGAATATAAAAACTCCAGCTGATAAAATGGCCATTGTAACGGCCATAAGCAGCAAACCTGCTCCACCCAGTTCGCGCGCTTGTTCTGTATTTTTCTGCCCCAACGCGCGAGATACTTGAGCACTGGTGGCAATAGTCAGGCCAATCGCAACCGACGTCAGGAAAAACATTAACGTCCCAGAATAACCAATCGCCGCCGCCAGCTGCTGCTTGCCAAGCATTGATATGTACAAAAGGTTGAGCACATCCACAAAGAACACTGCCATCAATCCGATCGAAGACGTCGCCGTCAAAATAAGAACGTGGCGCAGCGTGGACCCGGTAACGAATCGTGGGGTGTTTGTATCGCTCATGAACAATCGCATTCTGTGGGTTAAGCGCCATACATAAGCCGTTTGCTATAGTTTACCAGCCCAGCGCCGTTAACTTGAACGCATTCTTGCGTCATTGCTACTTGCACCGTATAGGCTGGCGCACCAAATGGAGATCAGCCGCCATTTGCCTAAAAAGTCTACAAGGAAAATCAAATATGCCGGAAATGCCTGATCTTCTAAGCTTGCAGGAACGAGCAGGTGCCCTTGTAGAGGCTGCGATCAAAGCGGGCGCGGACGCGGCAGACGCCGTCGTCTCAAGTGGGCGCTCAACGAGCGTGACGGTTCGCATGGGAAAAGTGGAGGCGACGGAAGCCTCCGAAGGTGATGGGTTGTCGCTGCGCGTGTTCATCGGTCGGCAAGTCGCGAGCATTTCAGCAACCATCGGCGCTGATCAATCCATGTTGGCCGCGCGCGCCGTTGCCATGGCAAAAGTCGCACCTGAAGATCCTTGGCAAGAGCTTGCGCCGAAAGAGCGTTTGATCAAACACGTCCCAGACCTCGATCTTTTTGATGGCACAGACATTGATGCCGCCGCGCTCACGCAAACAGCGTTGGAGCTTGAAGCGGCAGCGTTGGCCGTAGAAGGCATCAATAATTCTGGCGGCAGTTCTGCCAGCGCCGGATTTGGTGGCATGGTGCTGGTTACCTCTACCGGTTTCACCGGAAGCCACATTTCCTCCCGCTTTGGCCGCGGAATCAGTGCCATCGCTGGCGAAGGCACCAAAATGCAGCGCGATTACGAGTTTTCCTCGCGCATTCATTTTGCTGAGTTGGAAGATGCCGCAACGATTGGCCGCAAGGCGGGCGAGCGCACGGTTCGACGTTTGAACCCATTGAAGGCGAAAACCGGCCCTGTGGACGTCGTGTTAGATCCGCGCGTCGCACGCGGCTTTGCAGGCCATTTGGCCGGCGCAATAAACGGTGCATCCGTGGCGCGAGGGACCAGTTTTTTGCGCGATAAAATGGGCGAACAAATCCTGTCCGGCAAGGTGAGCGTTACCGATGATCCATTGCGGATGCGCGGCAGTGCATCGCGCCCGTTTGATGGCGAAGGTGTTGCGGGCAAGCATATGACAATGGTGGAAAACGGTGTGCTGCAACACTGGTTCCTCTCTCATGCGGTGGCGCGAGAGCTTGGCCTTGAGACCAATGGACGTGGTGTGCGCTCTGGCTCTTCGGTATCGCCAACTTCTACAAACTTTGCGTTTGAGCCCGGTGATATCTCACCAGAAGAGTTGATCCGCGACATCGGCACGGGCCTATACGTCACCGAAGTGATCGGTCAAGGCGTCAACATGATCACCGGTGAATACAGTCGCGGCGCTTCTGGGTTTTGGATTGAAAACGGCGTTCTGACCCACGCGATTTCCGAAGTGACCATTGCGGGAAACTTGAAAGACATGTTCATGAATATGATCTTGGCAAACGATTTGGATCGAACATTCGGAACTGCAGCGCCAACAATTGCGATACCTGGGATGACTTTGGCCGGTGAGTAAACTTCCAAACTATACTGAAGAACTGGCGTTGCTGAAAAGCGCTGCGGCGCAAGCAGGTAAAATTGCCATGCGGTATTTTGGAAATGATCCAGTGGTGTCTTGGAAAGCGGGCATGTCGCCTGTATCCGAAGCAGACTTTGCCGCCAACGATTACTTGTTGGCAACTCTGATGAAAGCGCGGCCTGATTATGGCTGGCTGAGTGAAGAAACCACAGACTCGGCCGCGCGGCTTACCAAGCAGCGTACATTCATCATTGACCCAATCGATGGAACCAAGGCATTTATCGCGGGGCGCGATCTTTGGTGTGTGTCGGTAGCCTTGGTTGAAAATGGTAAAACCATTGCAGGCGTTTTGGACTGTCCCGCGCGAAATGAAGTCTTCGAAGCCGCCCTCGGTGTGGGCAGTTTTTTGAACGGTAAGCAGCTAAGAATAGATCTCCCTAAAAGCGCCATTCGTCTTGCAGGCGCAAAGACTTGGCTGGACAAATGGTCCCATGTGCATGGAACTACGCCGGTACAAATAAGCCATATTCCCTCGCTCGCTTACAGAATTGCCGTAATCGCAGACAACCGATTTGATGCCACCATTGTAAAGCCAGATTGCCATGATTGGGACATTGCAGCCGCTGAACTGATTTTGTCCGAAGCAGGTGGACTTTTATGCGACCAGTTTGGACAAGAACTGGTACTTGCTGGCGAGAATGTAAAACGCGACCTTCTCATCGCTGGCAACAAGTCGTTGATACAAGCCATGTTGGCTGTTGTCGCAGAACCCGCCTTCAGTTAGACAGCAATCAATTCAATTGTATTTGGGGTAGGACCATGGCGGATTCAAAACAGCTGTTGCATCTTGTGTTTGGCGGCGAGCTCAAAGAACTTGGCGGCACGGAGTTTCGAGATCCAGATAAAATCGACATCGTCGGCATTTTCCCAGATTATGCCTCTGCCACGCTGGCGTGGAAAGGCAAAGCACAAATGACAGTCGACAATGCCCACATGCGTTACTTTGTTGTCCATCTTCATCGGTTCTTGGAACCCGGTAAAGGCTAGTATTTGTTGCAGCAGTCAAACCATCCATCAAAACTGAAAACAAATTCCCCGCCGCTGCCCTATGTCCGGCGTGTCTGGCAACGCATACGCGTGAGTATTAAGTCGAAGCCTTGGTTTGCAAGTTTGCTGGTGAAAATCATTTACGCTTGGCTTTTGCTGGTTCACAAAACCAATAAAATTTTACCCGGATCAACCAATAGTGTGGAACTCTTCAACAAGAATGCGCCAGCTATTTTTGCAATTTGGCATGGGCAACATTTTATGGTGCCATTTCTCTCCCCAAAGGGCGCAAAAGTGGTAACACTGTTTTCAAAAAGCGCGGATGCGGAAATCAATGCAAAACTTGCCGAACATATGGGTTTTGAAACAGTGCGCGGCTCAGGCGGGCGTGAGGGCGTGAACGCGCAAGATAAGGGCGGCGTACGAGCGCTGCTTGCGCTTAAGCGCGCACTGGATGATGGCAAATCCGTCGTCATGATCGCAGACATTTCAAAAAGTACCCCGCGACAATCCGGTCTTGGAATTGTTACACTCGCTAAAATATCGGGACGCCCAATAATCGGTGTCGCCTATGCCTCGTCGCGTCGCCACGTCATTGAAAAAAGCTGGGATAAGACAACCATCAATTTACCCTTTGGGCGCGCCGTAATCATCGCCAGCGACCCGATGTTTGTTGCTAAAGACCACGATGACAGCGCGATGGAAAGAAGTCGTCTCACATTGGATAAAAAACTGAATGATGTGACGAAGCAAGCTTATAATTGCGTGGACCACCTTTCATGAGTGAAAAATGGGCACGTGCAATTTTAACAAGCTATCGCTGGATGGGGGCGGGAATTTATCCGATCGTTGGCCCCTATCTTGCCTACCGCGCGGCCAAAGGTAAGGAAGAACATAAACGCCGGCGTGAACGTTATGGAAAATCCAACGTACCCCGCCCGCATGGCTCTTTGATTTGGGTCCATGCAGCAAGCGTCGGCGAAACATCCGCTGTCACACCACTGATAAAAGCGATCGCAGCAAAAGGCATCCACATTGTCTTGACCACCGGCACAGTCACTTCTGCAAAACTTGCTGAAGAGCGGATTGGTGATCTGGTAATCCATCAATATGTACCATTGGATTTCAAACCGGCGGTGAGCAATTTTTTATCCTATTGGAAACCAGACCTTGCACTGATTGCCGAATCTGAAATTTGGCCGATGACCATTCTCGAGCTCGGTGCACGACGCGTCCCGCAAATTCTAGTTAATGGGCGGCTCTCAGATCGATCCTTTGCTGCATGGAAACGGCGCAGCTATTTGGCGGAAGCGCTGTTTGAAAACCTGTCGCACGTGGTGGCGCAATCGGAAGTGGACGGCGAGCGCTTTCGTGAATTGGGTGCGCGACCCGTCACCGTGTCAGGCAATTTGAAAGGCGATACCACACCGCCACCCGCCGAGCCTGCCGAGGTTGATCGACTGAAAAGACAGATCGGACCACGCCCGGTCTGGGCAGCTATTTCTACACATGACGGTGAAGAAGAAATCGCAGGTCAAGTGCATGCGATGGTAGCAACGCGCCATCTCGGTTTGTTGACAATTCTCGTTCCGCGCCATCCAGATCGCGCACCAGAAATCGCCGCCATGCTCACAGCACAAGGATTGAAGGTCGCAAGACGCAGTCAGAACGAACCAATCAGCACAACGACACAAGTCTATTTGGCGGATACCATTGGTGAAATGGGGCTGTTTCTACGGTTGACGGAAATTGCCTTTGTTGGTCGCTCGCTCAGTGCATCTGGTGGCCAGAACCCGTTGGAACCGGCAGCACTTGGAACGGCAGTTCTA
>JBGTAU010000386.1:0-4870 GCA_041749675.1 Rhizobiaceae bacterium
TCGCGGTCATTGAAGTTGTTTCTGAGCTCATTGAAAAAGGTGCCGTTTGCGTCAAAGGCAATCATGACGAAGCCGCGATTATCGGCGGCGCTGGCATGAGTGAGAATGCGCGCGTCGCCATCAATTGGACCATTGAGCGCCTGCACGCGCCACACAAAGAATTTTTGACGGCTTTACCGATGCAGATCATTGAAGATGATCGGCTCTATGTTCATGCCAGCGCGGAGCGCCCTGACAAGTGGCCGTATATTCGCGACACAGATGCAGCTGATCGATGCCTTGCCGCCTCGGATGCGCGTTTGGTATTCGCCGGCCACACGCATATTCCCGTCATATTTCATGGCCTACCCGGGAGAGCGACCTCTGCATTTGTGCCGCAAACTGATATAGAAATGCCGATTTCATCACTGCGCCGTGCCGTTACGATTGTTGGTTCCGTTGGGCAACCACGCGATGGTATTGCTGGTGCTTGTTACTGTCTATTTGATACTGCGCAAAGAACAATCACCATGAAGCGTGTATCATACGATTTTACTGAAACCGCTCGAAAAATCAGAAGTGCAGGGTTGCCATTATGGTTGGCGGATCGATTGGGGCTCGGGAAGTAAGACATGCACAAAATGATCAGGCCCGCGCCGGGCATCACAATCGATGGTTTTCTGATTCAATCGAAGTTCACTTCCGGCGGCATGGGTTCGCTGTGGAATGCGACAAAAGCAGAAATTGACTATCCTCTCGTTTTGAAAATGCCGTTTCTCGATCCGGGACGCGACGTCTCGACGATTGTCGGTTTTGAAATCGAAGAAATGATTCTCAGGCGATTGTCGGGACCGCATGTCCCTAAATTTGCGGGTTCCGGTGATCTTTCGAAAACACCATATATTGCGATGGAGTTGGTTCGCGGCGAAATTCTTGAAACCTATCTTTCCCGCGCACCTCTCCCAATTGGTGAACTTCAACGCATTGCAGTCTTGGTCGCCACGGCCATTGGATCGTTGCATCGGCAAAAAGTCATTCATTTAGATTTAAAGCCAGAGAATATTTTTCTGACCCCTCGCGGCGCTGTCTTGATCGATTTCGGTCTTGCGCATCATCAGGAATTGCCAGACTTGTTGGCGGAAGAATCCAAAGGGCCGATGGGTACACCGGCCTATATTTCGCCTGAACAAGTCATCGGACATCGTGATTTGCCAGCCAGTGACATATTTGCGTTCGGCTGTATTTTGTATGAACTGGCAACCAACGAGAAGCCATTTGGTGAACCAACATCAGAAGCTGGCATGCGAAGGCGGCTGTTTCAAACTCCAACTGCGCCTCGCGAGATTAACAAACAGCTGCCGCGCTGGTTTCAAGAAATCATACTCAAATGCATGGAGGTCGATCCGGCGCGACGCTATGCAGACACGGGTCGCCTTTTATTTGATCTGAATAATTCCGATCAGGTCGTCATTCGAGAGCGTAAACCTCTAAAGGCTGAAGGAATATTATCGAAAGTTTGGCGGTTCTTTTCGAAGGAGAAAGCCGAAGCATTTGCCATACCGTCTCTGTCCAGTCCAAAAAACAAAGACGATACGACCTTGATCATGGTTGCAGTGGATCTCTCCGAGGGCATGGATGCATTGGCGCAAACCGTGCGATCCGAGGCTGCACGCATATTATGGACAGCGCCCAATGCCAAACTTGCTTGCTTTACTGTATTGAAAACCAAACTCTTGGGCGAAGACCAAGCGACTAGCAAAGACGGCAAATCAAACTACGTAAACAGACTGGTTCAATTAAAAGACTGGGCTCGTCCTTACGAGTTGACTGATGATTTGATCAGCTACCACGTGATAGAAGCCTTAGAGCCCGCACAAGCAATCCTGGATTTTGCGGCGCGTAACGACGTTGGCCACATTGTCATCGGCGCAAGAGGTTCTTCCGCTATAAGGCGGCACTTAGGCTCGGTGTCCGCAAAGGTGGTGGCCGAGTCACTTTGCTCGTGCACCGTCATACGCCTACGACGGTACGAACATGATGCACAACATGCGGAACAATTAGAAAACTCAACTGTTTGAAATTGCGATTTCTGAAAGCAATTTCTTGGCAAAGCCCGTGGTTTTCGCCTATGAACAAAACTTGCGAAAATTCATCGCTGTCATCAACGAGCAAGTGAGCGATCATGACCAATAAAGCCGTCAAAAGACTACGTTCCCGCGAATGGTTCGACAATCCTGATAATCCGGGCATGACGGCGCTCTATTTAGAACGCTATTTGAATTACGGACTTACCCGTGATGAGTTGCAGTCCGGGAAACCAATTATTGGTATTGCGCAAACCGGTTCAGATCTTTCTCCCTGCAATCGTCACCACATTGAACTGGTGAAACGCGTACGCGATGGCATCATTGCCAATGGTGGCATTCCGCTTGAATTTCCAGTGCACCCTATCCAAGAAACCGGCAAACGCCCAACCGCTTCGCTGGATCGCAATTTGGCCTATCTGACGCTCGTTGAAGTGCTTTACGGCTATCCGCTTGACGGCGTGGTGCTGACCATTGGCTGCGATAAAACCACGCCTGCGATGTTGATGGGCGCGGCAACGGTTAATATACCAGCGATTGCTTTGTCCGTTGGCCCGATGCTGAATGGCTGGCATCATGGCGAGCGCACAGGCTCTGGCACCATAGTGTGGAAATCCCGCGCGCGGCTTTCCGCTGGTGAAATCAACTATGATGAATTCATCAATATCGTGGCCTCATCCGCTCCATCGGTCGGTTACTGCAACACGATGGGCACGGCGACGACCATGAACTCGCTTGCCGAAGCATTGGGTATGCAATTGCCCGGCTCGGCAGCCATTCCAGCTCCCTACCGCGAACGCGGTCAGATTTCGTATGAAACGGGTCTGCGCATTGTTGATATGGTCAAAGAAGATTTGAAACCGTCTGACATCATGACACGTGAGGCGTTTGAAAACGCGATTGTTATCAACTCAGCGATTGGCGGTTCGACCAATGCGCCGATCCATTTGAATGCCATTGCGCGCCATTTGGGTGTGAAACTCGACAATGACGACTGGCAAGCGATTGGCCATAAAATACCGTTGTTGGTCAATTTGCAGCCGGCAGGCGAATATCTGGGCGAAGACTATCATCGTGCGGGTGGTGTGCCTGCCGTCACGATGGAATTGATGAAAGCGGGACTTCTGCCGCATCCCAATCAAATTACCGCCAACGGCAAACCAATGGGCGAGAATTGCGCAACCGCTGAAAATTTAAATCTTGATGTGATCAAGACCGTGGCCGATCCACTGAAGAAGGATGCAGGGTTTATCAACCTTAAAGGCAATCTGTTCGATTCCGCCATCATGAAAACCAGTGTGATTTCAGCTGAATTTCGCGAGCGATATTTGTCAAATCCGGCAGACATGGGAGCGTTCGAAGGCACGGCGCAAGTATTCGATGGGCCAGAAGAATATCATGCGCGCATCGATGATGAATCGCTTGGTCTGACGGAAAACACGATACTTTTCATGCGAGGCACGGGCGCGGTTGGTTATCCGGGCGCGGCGGAAGTGGTCAATATGCAGCCGCCCGCCTATTTGCTCAAAAAAGGCATTAATGCGCTGCCCTGCATTGGCGATGGACGTCAGTCTGGCACCTCAGGTTCGCCGTCAATCCTGAACGCGTCACCAGAAGCTGCCGTTGGTGGCGGGTTGGCCTACATTAAAACAGGCGACCGCATTCGCGTTGATCTCAACAAAGGCACGGCCAATGTTTTGATATCCGACGCTGAGATGAGTGCGCGCAAACAAGCCTTATCTGCGACGGGTGGCTACCAATATCCAGCACACCAAACCCCGTGGCAAGAAATTCAACGCGGCATTGTTGATCAGCTTTCAGATGGTATGGTTTTGAAACCTGCAGTCAAATACCAAGATATTGCGCACACGATGGGCCTGCCACGCGACAATCATTGATCAATCCAAGTCGCTCACCTGAAAATCATGCAAAGGAATAGTCATGACCAGTGAATCCCGCACACAGGCCTTGTCTGCCTTAAAATCGCATTTGAAATCCGGCGCGCCGAAAGATATGCGCGCCGCATTTGCTGAAGACAAACAGCGCTTCCGTCGGCTGTCGGTGACGCTGGATGATTTGCTGTTGGATTACTCGAAAACAGGCGTCAACAAAGACACCATCAAGCTCTTGATTGAGCTTGCCGATAGTTGCGAAGTGAAGCAAAAGCGCGACGCGATGTTTTCGGGCGCGGTGTTCAATAGTACCGAAGGCCGCGCAGTGATGCACACGGCTCTGCGCAATCGTGGCGGACGTACGGCCAAGGTCAACGGCAAAGATGTCATGCCGGGCATCATTCAAGTGCTCGACAACATGGGTACATTCGCTGAAGACGTGCGCAACGGTGCGATCAAAAGCGCCAAGGGCAAAGCGTTCACTGATGTTGTGAATATTGGCATCGGCGGGTCAGACTTAGGCCCTGTAATGGCAACTTTGGCGCTTGCGCCTTATCATGATGGCCCGCGTTTGCATTATGTGTCCAATGTTGACGGTGCGCACATGGCCGATACGCTCAAATCTCTCAATCCTGCGACAACGCTTTTCATCATTGCTTCCAAAACGTTCACGACCATCGAAACCATGACCAATGCTGAAACAGCAAGGCGATGGGTGGAAAGTGCCTTGGGCAAAAATGCGGTCGGTGCACATTTTGCTGCGATTTCTACGGCGCTTGATAAGGTCGGCGCGTTTAATATTGCGCCAGAGCGGGTCTTCGGATTTTGGGATTGGGTTGGCGGGCGCTATTCTATCTGGGCCGCTATTGGTTTGCCGCTGATGATTGCCATCGGGAAGGATAATTTCCTAAAGTT
>JBGTAU010000387.1:0-7394 GCA_041749675.1 Rhizobiaceae bacterium
CAAAGAGTTGCAGACAAGTGTGATCGGGTATTTGTAAGGCGGGTGCATTTACAATCCCCTCGTCCTATCCCCATCACACAATTCAATGATCACTCAAATAAAGTCGCTAACTTTGCCATCACATCCTCAAGCAATGCCGCCGGTAATGTGTCTACTTTGCGCCCGCCACGCTCAGCTATATCGAGAACGCGCGGTTGATCGCAGCGGACTAGGCCCGTGGTTTTAATACCCGTTATTTCGACTGCAAAGCCAATACGACGCGCGAAATCTCCGCCGTTTGTAATGGGCAAAACCACGGGCAATTTGGTCGCGGCATTGAAAGCCGACGCGGAAACGATGAGCACTGGCCTATGTCCTTGCTGTTCGCGACCTTGAGTCCGATTGAGCGACACCATATAAATGTCGCCGCGATTCACAGGATTTCTCCACCTACATTTGGCGCATCAATCCATTCCCGACCATCGGTTGAAGGGTCTTGCGAATAGTCACAAGCGGCCAGCAATTCGGCCAAAGTGTAACGCGGGCGCGGCGATGCTTTGACAATCAATCGCCCGTCTTCAACTTCAACACCGACGGGTGCGCCTGCTTTCAACTGAAGTACCTCCAACAACACTGGCGGCACGGCAAGCATCACTGAACCACCCACTTTACGAAGATTGGTTATGTGCATTTTTAACTCCATCATATTATATAATTGTATAACACAATGGAGTGTTAATGTCAACTGAACAGGCTACTCCTCATGGCTTCACCCAAGCCCCATTCTTCTTCGACGACTTCACGCATGCCTCAACAAACGCCACACCTGCCACGCCGTCTTCGACTGTCGGGTAGACCACGTCTTTGGGAACCTTGCCGCCCTTTTTGCGCACCGCGCGGATGGCAATTGCCGCTTCTGTGTAGATGTTGGCGAAACCCTCGAGATAGCCTTCGGGGTGGCCGGAGGGGATGCGGGTGACGCGGGCGGCGGCGGGGCCGGAACCTGCGCCTCCACGGGTGATGAGTTGTTTGGGCTGGCCAAACGGCGTGTACCACAGATAATTCGGATCAGCTTGCGTCCACTCCAAACCGCCCTTCGTGCCGTAGACGCGGACTTTGAGGCCATTTTCATGACCGGGCGCAACTTGACTGCACCAGATCATGCCCTTCGCGCCGCCTTTGTAGCGCAGCATGATGTGGCCGTTATCGTCCAGTTGACGACCTTCAACAAAGCTGTCGAGATCGGCAGCAAGACTGTCGAGTTCCAGACCAGAGATAAAGCAGCTGAGATTGTAGGCATGCGTGCCGATATCGCCCGTCGCGCCGCCGGCACCGGATTTGGCAGGGTCGGTACGCCATGCGGCTTGCTTTTGCCCCGTTTGCTCGATGGCTTCTGTCAACCAATCTTGCGGATATTCGGCCTGCACCAAACGCAGCGTGCCGAGCAGTCCTTTTTGTACCATCTCGCGCGCTTGGCGCACCATCGGATAGCCCGTGTAATTGTGCGTGAGCACGAACAGTTTGCCGGACTTGCCAGCAATGGCGGCGAGTTTCTTGGCGTCTGACAAAGTGGATGTCAGTGGCTTATCGCAGATGACATGAATGCCTGCTTCCAAGAAGGCTTTAGCGGCCGGAAAATGCACATGGTTTGGCGTAACAATCGCAACCGCTTCAATGCCATCCGGACGGGCGGCCTCAGCCTTGGCCATTTCAGCAAACGAAGCATACGAGCGCGATGGGTCGATGCCGAGCTCTTTTGCGGATGCCAGTGACCGTTCCGCACTGGAAGACAATGCGCCAGCGACCAACTCATATTCACCGTCAATGCGCGCGGCGATGCGGTGGACCGCGCCGATAAAAGCGCCCTGCCCGCCGCCGACCATGCCGAGACGGATTTTAGAGGTGTTGGTTGTTTTTGAACCTTCGATGGCCATGATTTAGAGCCCCAACATTTTCTTGATTTGTTTCTTGTCGCGCTCGCCGCCCGCAAAATCATCGAACGCTTTTTCGGTGACGCGAATGATGTGATTGGCAATGAATGGTGCGCCTTCGGCCGCGCCATCTTCAGGATGCTTGAGGCAGCATTCCCATTCCAAAACCGCCCAAGATGAATAGTCATGTTGCGCAAGCTTAGAAAAAATGCCGGAGAAATCGACATGGCCATCGCCCAGAGAACGGAAACGCCCCGCGCGATTGATCCATGGCTGGTAGCCGGAATAAACGCCTTGGCGACCATCCGGATTAAACTCTGCGTCCTTAGCGTGGAAGGCGGTGATGCGCTCGTGATAAATGTCTATGAAGGCCAGATAATCGAGCTGCATCAAGACAAAATGCGACGGATCGTAATTGATGGTGCAGCGGCGATGTCCCTTGAGTGCCTCCAAGAACATCTCAAACGTTGCGCCGTCGAACACATCTTCACCGGGATGAATTTCATAAGCCACATCACAGCCTGCATCATCAAAAGCGTTGAGAATAGGCCGCCAGCGCTTGGCCAGCTCTTTGAAGGATTCTTCGATCAACCCTTCAGGGCGCTGTGGCCAAGGATAAACATAAGGCCAAGCCAAAGCGCCGGTAAACGAGACCATGCAATCCAGCCCAAGATTTTTGGAGGCCTTGGCCGCGAGCATTAATTGTTCTGTCGCCCATGCCTGACGCGCTTTGGGTTTGCCATGCACTTCTTTCGGCGCGAACGTATCAAATGCCAAATCGTAAGCCGGATTGACGGCAATCAACTGGCCTTGCAAGTGCGTCGACAATTCCGTGATTTCAACGCCTGCATCTTTACAAATGCCTTTGACTTCATCGCAATAAGTCTTGGATGTTGCTGCCTTTTGCAGATCAAATAGGCGCGCATCCCACGTCGGGATTTGCACACCTTTATAGCCAAGACCTGCAGCCCATTTTGTAATGGAAGGCAGCGAGTTGAATGGTTTGGCATCTCCTGCAAATTGCGCAAGAAAAATCCCCGGACCCTTAATTGTAGACGCCATTGCTATTCTCCCAAAAAATCAATTCAAATTGTTATATCAGTTTGAATCGATACTATTCGCAAGCGCTGGGAAAATGCAACGTTACAGAATTCGAATAGGTGATTTTATTAAAAATAAGCCAGAGATTGCACAGGCGTATGGTCGACATACCGGCAGGTATCAATTCAACAAGCGAATTTTCTTCGAAGGTCCAAGGCCATCTGGAACCGGCACTTTGGTCGACGAGTAATTGGCATTGACGACGAGGTCGGCAGCCGCGCCGATGTCGATATGTTTGGCGACAATCACTGTATAAGCGGACTGATCACCCACTTTGTTATTGGAATGAACTTTGAAAATTCCATTGGGCAGAAAAATTGTACCGAGCAAAATGCCTGCCTTTTTACTGGATATTTCATACGTTAGCATGTTGGTCATTGCCGGATCTTGATAGAACAAAATCCCTGCCATGCTGCCGGTTTCTGGCGCAGAAAAGGCGATTGTGGTTGATGGGTCAAAATTGAACTTCGAGCCCTCACCGGTGAAGTAAAAGGCCACATCTTTACCAGCAGAGATGCCACCCTTGCTGGATTTTAGCTCACCATCTTTAATGACATAAATGCCGGCCTTGAAGAGGACATTGGCGTTGTCGCTGATTGTTATGCCACCGCAATAAACGCCTGGGCTCAAAATTGAAATGGTCCCTGAAACAACTTTATTGGTAAAGTTGCATGTAGAAGAATTCGGTTTGACACGATCTTTCAGAGGATCTGGCAGTGGCCTGCAATCGAGCGTCGGGCTAACGGCGAAGTTTTTAGCCGCGCCCAAGACGCCACCGGCAGAACAATTGTATGAACTATCAAGATAAGCAGAATCCGTGGATACAAAGCCCTTGGGCGAGACGGAATTGGAGTAAATTGCACAATCTGGCGCCGTTAAGCGAGCGTTGTCTTTGAGCGAAAATGTGCTGTCTTCGGTTTCGTTCAAGCCGATAATGCACGTGTTCATTTCACCGGATACTGTGGCGCTCGACGTGACGCTGATCTGCGGGCTGGGTGCGAAATAGCCCATCATAAAATAGGGATAGTGATCTAATTCCAAGGTGATGCTGACGGATTTTTCGCTGGGTTCGGCGACCGCTTTGGCCACAATTGAAGTCGCGTTACTGACTTGCGCCGTCACCTTCATTTTGTCCAAAGCAAATTGTTGAGCCACATTGATTGCGACTTCGTTGGTCCAGCCTTTCAGTGAACCCTCCCGCGCAGCCGCAAGCACAGCGGCATCAGCGACATTTTGCATATCAGCCTGCTGGGTTTTGAAGGCCAAGAAATCAATAGTGCCACCAACCAAGCCCATAAGCAAAGGCAGCAACAGTGCAAACGAAACGGCAAAATTGCCAGCGATGCACCGCTTAAATTGCTGAACGAAACTGTTGAATGCTTTGAACTCCATAACGCTTGATAACACGTTTAATTTAAGTTGGAATTTAAGTGAAAGCTAAAATTCTATCCTCGTCTGTTAACCACAAATTCATCATGAGAAACGTTGAGCAAAAGCGCACCCGCTGACTATAATGTAAGTCAGCCGCTTGAATATTGATCAGTTAATTAGTCTCGCCCTAGCGTTCGGCCCCAGTCCATCCGGTACTGGCACTGTGGTCGCAGAATAATCCGAGTTCAAAAACATTTGTGTTTTTGATCCAACCTCGACAAAGCGGGCGACGACCACAGTAAAGGCTGATGTTTCGGCAACCTTGTTATTTGCTTTCACAAGCAATCGACCATTGGGCAAGTAGATCGTGCCGAGCAAATTAGAGGCTTTTTTTGAAGAAATTTCAAAATCTGTCAGCGCCATTGCGCGATCTTGCATCATAATAAGGCCGGCCGTCGGTCCTGTATCAGGAGCCTTGAGGCTGACAGTTGACGTGCCGTCCAAATTCAAGCGACCATCGGCGCCCGTGAAGAAAATAGTGATCCCATCACCGGTCAGAGATCCGTTGTTGCGCGTGCGCAGTTCGCCGCCTTTTATGATGTATATACCAGGGCTAAGCGTGACAAATGCATTGTTGTCAATCAGCATTCCATTACAATAGACACCCGGATTAATCGTAACGGTCTGATTTTTTACCTCAAACCCAGTATGATCACAGGCCCCTACCGTCGGCTGGATGCGATTGATCAACGGATCATCCAGCGCCGGGCAATCCGGTGTAGGAAAAGGCTTAAAGCTGGATAGACTGCCACTGGCCCCACCGCTCGTGCAGGTAAATGCTGTAGTAAGCGAGGCATTTTTTGTTGCAGAAATGCTAACCAAGTCAATGGAATTTGAATAGGCGGCACAGCCCATAGCTTGAATTTGCGCTTTGTCGGTTATGCTGATTGCGTTTGGAGCAGATGGATCCAGCGCAAGCAAACAGGTCGCTGTTTCATTAGATAATTGCGCAGACGCGGCCACTTGGATTTGCGGACTTTGAGTAAAGTATCCCAGCAAAAAATAGACTTGGTTGTCCATCGAGATCGACACATTGATCTGTCGCTTCACGCGGTCCGGTGTAGCCACGACCTGATAGAGCGCACTGGAAGACTGGGGCGCTAAATTTGCTTGCACATAATTTTCTGCAACGGACTGAACGGCAGCCGCAGACCAATCCTGAACAGCAGCTTCCTTCGCCGCCGCCAACGCCACCAAATCCGCAGCGTTTTGCATTTCACTTCGTTGGCGCTCAAACGCCATAAAATCCAACACACCGCCAACGAGCCCCATAAAAAGCGGCGCAAGAATAGCAAAAGCCAAGGCAAAATTGCCACTACAGCAACGTGCGAACAGTACAACCCTTTGCAAAGAAAACTTCTTCATCAGGATAAGGTAACGAGAAATAACTAACGGTTGAATATTAACACTCATAATAACTTGAGATTTGGTGATCAAAATATCACCCAGGTCAGGCAACTTCATCCAATCAATTGGATGTCTTGATCTTCAACCAAGCGGGCAGAAAGCGCTGCGGCCACGATGCCTTTGCCAAAAAGAAACCCTTGAAAAACATCAACACCAAGCCGTTGCATAGTGCGTTCTTGTTCTTCGGTTTCTATCCCTTCGGCCACCAAAGTCATGTTGAGTTCTTTGCAAATCGTGGCGCACGTTTCGACGATGCCACATGACAGTGCATCATGAACACACGCCTGAACCAGCGAGCGATCTATCTTCAACTCACTAAACGGGCACATGCGCATCATATCAAAATTCGCCATGCCGGTACCAAAATCATCGAGCGCGAGGCCAAAGCCAGACATGCGCAAACGCGTTAGCGTTTCAACCAGACGGCCCGGATCATCCGGCAACGCGCTTTCGGTCAATTCGATGGTCAATTGCGAGGGTGAGACGCCTTGCGCGCGCACTTTTGTCGCAAAACTGATGAGGAACTCAGGATCTTCAATGACTGGCGCGGGTGCGTTCACAGAAATAACTGGAAACAGTCCATCCTTCTTCCAAGCAATCATATCGACAAGAATTTGATCCAGAAAGAACAGTGTTTGCTCTTTCAAAGTACCCTCGCGCGTGTGCTGCTCAATGAAAGCATAAGGGGAGACGAGCTCTCCATCAACAGTTTCCAGCCGCATCAATGTTTCTGCGCCGACGATTTCTCCCGTGAGCGCGGACACTTTGGGCTGGTAAACCGGCCGTATTCCAACAATAGGTTTGGCCTTCTGGAACAGCGCCACCTCGCCTAAATTAACAGCGTCATTGTTTTCGATATTTGACAACAAGTGTTTTAAATCGGACTCGCGAATTGGTTTTTGAAAATCGCCCGCATAACGAAGCCCAAGCAACCGCGCCAAACGAGAAGCAGAGGCACGAATTGAGTCCGTTTCATTGCTCGAGATTGCAACCCAACCTTTGTATTTCGCCTGAGATAGAACGCGCATGACCGCGAGGCCATCAAGACCGGACATGTTTAGACTAAGCACCAACAAAGCGTTAGCGCTTGCCCGTTCTGCAATCGCCGTCAAATCTTTTGATGTGTTTTCTACTTTGCAAACGGTGGCCGCACCAAAACTTAAAAACAGCACTTCGGCAACCGACAAAAAAACCGGATCTTCATCAATCAAAAAAACATCGAAAGGAATACGCATCGTTATTCTGCCGTTAGCTATCACTTATTCTAACCCTAACGCGATTGCGATACTCAAATCTTAACATCCGCGCTTGAATTCAAATCAGTTGAATATTTTGTTTCATATTAAGCGGATGTTTGCGCTTTTGTGGCACACAAGCACTATGAAGCCTGCCAAGACCGCCAGTAAAGTCAGCCCATTTCGCTCAATCAACACAAAAATGTCGTTGATCATGGGGGGTATTTTATTTGTTTGCATGGCCGGCATGGTCATATTCTTTCTCATAGACAATTTGAAAAGAAGCGTTGAGGCCGAACAACAGCGTTTG
>JBGTAU010000388.1:0-6460 GCA_041749675.1 Rhizobiaceae bacterium
CCCGGAACCTTGATGATTTTGCCGCCAATGCGGCCGACGAAGACGCCGCCTTTGTCGGTGAGACCAAGCGCTTTGGCTTCCAGCAAATTCAGAAACCGAGCGTCTGTTGTGTGACGCTTTTTGAGTGCGAGGAACAAAGTCGTCATCAGCGCGATCATGGCCACAAAAGCGATCACTGTGGAAATGGTTATGCGCCGTGTGGTTCCGTGTTGAGAGATTTCAGCCCACAGCAATTTGAAGCCGCCGATCATGTTTGAATTCAAGGCGTCAAACAAAATGGACGAGCGGAATTCGAACCAGTGCATGCCGGCATAGGCGAAGCAAAACAAAATGCCACCCAAGACGGCGGCAAGCAGCGTGCCGACGAGTGCAGAAATCACCCGCATCAGCTGCGGTTCCTCTGCGGCGCTTTGGAGTATCTGATCTCGCTGACAATACGCCTTCCGCCCAGGCCACGCGCCAGCTGTACGACGACCGGGATGACTTCTTTGAGGTAGTCCATAATCTCGACCTTGCCGAGCTGCACGCCGCCCTGCATGACCATCAGCGCCAAGCGCTCATAGGCCGAATGCGCCGAATTGGCGTGAACGGTGGTGAGCGAACCGGGATGGCCGGTGTTGATGGCTTGCATGAAGGCAAAGGCTTCTGCGCCGCGCAATTCTCCGAGCAGCAGGCGGTCGGGCCGCATGCGCAGCGATGCTTCAAGCAAGCTTTGCGCATCTACGCGGGCCTTGCCCTGGTCGCCCTTCGAGGCAATGAGGGCCAATGTGTTGGGCGTTGTTGGTTTGAGCTCGCGTGTGTCTTCGATGGTGATGATGCGTTCGGAAGACGGGATTTCCTTGAGCAGTGCATTGAGGAATGTCGTTTTGCCAGTTGAGGTTCCGCCCGAGACGACGATGGAGACACGTCCTTTTACTGCGCAGGACAGAAACTCCATCGGGTCGCCATCGAGCAGTCCGATCAGCTCCTGTTCGGCGTCAGAAAGTTCGAGGCTTCGGCCCATCCTGGTTTCTGCAAACGCGCCCGCCTCACTGTAGCCGGCCAGACTGATTTCCTTGATCACTTGCTTGCGGATAGAGATCGCGCCGCCATCCGGCGCTGCGGGCGGCAAGACACATTGGAACCGTTCGCCTGAGGGGAGCGCCGCCGACAGAATAGGTCTTTCGGCGTTGACGAGCTGGTCGGTGGAGCCTGCAACACGTTCCGCAAGTTTGCCGATCCATGCGCTGGTAAACTCGGAACTTAAGACCTGTTCCATATCGTTGCGGCCAAGACGCTCAATGAATAATTCGCCGGGCCGGTTGATCGACAGTTCGGAAATGTCATCCTGATCAAGGTAGCGGCGCAGCGGCTGCAACTCGGCCTCAAGCAAAGGCGAGCGGCGTGCAGAGTGCGGAATAATTGCATTCAACGGAAAACTCCCAATCTACTTGTCAACGAAGAGCTCAGGCGTTGGCGGATAGTAGGATGGCGATGCGCCAAGATAGCCCGCGTCCTTCGGTGTCAAGTAAAGCGGTGTTGGATCAATTGCTGTGCGCATCGCGCCGCCGCGCTTCAGCCGTGCCAGCTCTTGTTGGACTGGGTCGGCATAAAGCCCAGAGAAGTCAAGATCACGGCGTAGAAACACGATGATCGGCTCACCCTGCGCCACATGAATGGTCGGCGGGATCTTCGTGGTCTCCTTGAACGTTTCAGTGGCGATATCGTTGAGTGTACTGGACGCGCGTTCTGCCGCGATCTTGCGGGCTTCGGCTTCCGTTTTGCCGGGCTCCAACGTGATGGATGTCACTTCGCCTGTGACCGGATTGGTCGTGGTGATGGTTTGCGAAGACTTGGACCCCGTGTCGCCAAGGGCGGCAAGATATTCTGCGCCGCCGCCGAGCAGCGAGAGCATGATAGCCGACCCGAAGCGGGCGGCAAAGTGCTTGTCGACCTTGCCTGCAATGCCTGTCCGGCCAAGCCGGTCCGCGCCGGGAGACGCGATGTCCACAGACACGCCATCGGAGCGTATCAGACGCGACCAGACGATGAAAACTCGGGCCTGACCGCGCGCAATGCTGGAATTGTATTCGCCGACGAGGCGCGAGCCCTTCGGGATGAGCACACGCCGTCCATCGAGCGAATAGACATCTTCGCGCACCACGGCGCGGACCATGCCGGGCAGGTCCGTGTTGATGGCGGTTTCGAGAAATCCGCGGATCAGTGTGCCTTGTGCAATAAGCGCATCGGTTCTCAGATTGCGCGTGGCTTTGACCATGCCGGCCGTGGTGTTTTCCGCAGAGGTGAGGAACGCGCGGTTGGTGTCCGTTTCAACTGACCCGGCAGCGGGGGTGGGCATGATCTGGCCGTCTTCGGCAATATTTACAGTACCGGCCTCGCCGTCATTGGACTTATCTGCTCCATCGACAACGATTTGTTCCGAGCGAAGCCGCTCCCAGCGAAGTTTTTCCGCCTCTGCCAGACGTTTTGCTTCCTCCTCGGCACTACGCGCCGCTTCTTCGCGCCGCCTTGCCTCTTCCTCGGCGAGTCGCCGCGCGGCTTCTGCCGCCAGCTGGGCTTCGAGCACCGCTCGCTGCGCCTCCAAATCAATGCCCGGCTGCACAACGCTGTTCACATCCGCCGCTTGCAATGGTGCCGGTTGCTCCGGCACTGGCACGACAATGAGATTGTCTTTTTTCTCGTCAGGCTTTTCGTCAGCCAAGTTTTTGACCGACATTTGGCTGGTTTCAAAAACCTCGTCTTCCTTGTTGAGAGCGGAGGTTTCTTTGGCTGCAGGCCAGTTCATCCATAAGAGCCCGGACGCCGCCAGCGCACCCATGATGGGCAAGGCAAAGCGTGTGGCACTGCCTGCGCGTTTTTCCGAGACCTGGCTTGCGCCATCCAAATTCCTGAAATCAACGTTGGACAAGGTTTTCGTCCTTTCCAATTTTCACGGGTCCGTAAATGTCGCTGAGGACGTCGTTTTTCACAGCGGACCAATTGGCGTTGTAGAGACAAAGCGTCTGTGAACCCGCGCGCAACGTGAACTGCGATGCGACTTTGTCGATGATGACGTATTCACCCTCGGTGCGAAGATTGACGAGCGATTCACGGCGCTTTTCTTCGACAACGAAGATCGCCGGAATGTCGCCAGTGAATTGCAGAAACACGTGCTTGCCGTCGTCGAACACGACGCGGGGTTTCAATTCGTCCGCACCCTTGTAGACGTAGTCATAGTTCAGGTTTGCCTGATCGATGCCCTTAAGTGATGGGTTGCGGGCGCTCTCTTCGGCATCTGCCAAAAGCTTGGCGTTGACTTCCTCGTCCGGGTATTTGAACCGCACTTGGAAGGCCGTGCGCATGCTCGGGTCCGTCGACCCCTGCAGGAGCAGAGAATACACACGCTTGTTGGTGACGACGTTGATGTTAGTCCGTGCGTTCTCCTGCAGTGGCTTGATGAACAGGATCCCGGAACCCTTCTTCGGCACAATCGACCAGCCGAGCGTGTCTCCCGCTGAAATCGTTTCGATAAGTTCCGAGGAGCCGAGTTGGATCATCGTCGAGACGCCAAGACCGGCCTGCACCGTGACAACATTGTCATTGTCGAACGTGACATAACGGATGCGCGGATCTCTCGCGAAAGCCGGTGAGGCAGCAAGGCTCACTGCCGCCAAGGCAACGGACATCAAAACGATTCGAATTCTCATTTATTGACTTCCCGCGCCGCTGGCGCATCCGGCAGCGATTCCTGATCGCGGCGATAGTCTGTCACTTGAAATCCGAGCGGATTGTCGAACCTGTATTCGTTTTTCAAAGGGGACGTCGTATATCGGAACCGGATCACCGAGACCCAGTCGTCGGTCTTGGCGGCGTTCTGGCGCTTGGTGATGGTTTGGAGGCGGACGGTGGCAGTGGTCTTGTTCAGAAACGAAACCGATTTGACTGTCACCTCGACCTTGGTTTCGCGACCGAACACTTTGTCCTTGCTGCGCGGGTTGGACGGTTCAAAGTCCCGCTCCAGATCAGACGACGCCATGGCGGTCGAATAGAGCTGGGCAAGATCGTAATTGTCCTTCAGTGCACGCGGATCATAGGTCTCGCGGGCGCGGACATAGCGCACGAGATTCGCCGTGGTGACGGCTTCGTTCTCACTGAGCGCGCCGGGCTTGAGTGCGCGGGCAACCTCAATGAAACCCGTTGTCTTGTCGACGGCAATTACATAGGGCTCGAACTGCTTGAGGGGCAGCATGACATTCAGAGCCAAGAGCGACGCGCCGGCAATGCCGGCAAAGACGGCGGTGACGGTCCAAGCAAGCGAGCGCGAGCGTCTCAGCTTGCGATGCACTTCGTCTTCCCATGTTGCCCCTGCCTTAAAATAGGAATCATAATCCGTTTCAGCAGCCACTGAGTCCCTCGTTGATTCGGTGTGGAGAATATTCTAAAAACTAAGTTATAGTTAATTTTTTGTCGAAGCGATTGCAACGAAAAATACTGATAATGCTAGAAAAGTTTGCAAATTAGTTTGAGAAAATCGCAATCTATAAATTACGCGATCTGGTATGTGTTTTGCCAGAAACCATCCAGGTTCGGGCAGCAGAGGATTTTTGATTGATGCATAGGTCACAAGATTCTGGAGACGGGTCCCTGCGGCAATTCAAACCTGACTATGGCCAAATAGCTGCTGCGCAAGAAGCGCAGAAAGATGTCGACGCCCACGGGAACAGAGGCAATGGAACTTTCGCGATTTGGTTTTGGGTCGCCGTATTTGGGATTGCTTATCTGCCTTGGTTGTCGTCGAGCGTGATTTCGTTTGTCAAAGAACTTTTCTGAAACTGCTCACACTTCGCTATTTTTCTTTGTTTCTCGTTGCATCGCCTGCCGTTGAGCGTCCCTACGCTCAAACGCGTTGACTGCCGCCTTGTCGAGTCGATTTGCCACACCCATCAACTTTCGTGCGCCCGTTGCAGCACCATTTCCCGCAGATGTTACTCCCCTAACAGAGTCACGAGCTGAGTTTCGTATGCCTCTGCCGGCACTCATCAAATTGACACCTTGTCCCGACGTTATCGTTGCAGCCAGAACCTGAATTTGGCTCAACACATACGAGCCGATCAGGCAAACAAGAACGAAGGGTGCGACATAGGCGAGCTTGCTGTCGATCGCCTGGCCCTCGGTTGCCGAAATCGCCATGGCGATCATTTTGTAATAGAGACCGAGGAAAGAATAGATCATGATCTGGCCAACAACCAGCTGCGCGACGAGCGTCAGGAATCCGTCCGTGTAGCGCGTCGTGTATTGGTAGAGCGCCAGAATGATAAAGACTGGTGCCAATGCCAATGTGATGGCCAGCATCAGTTTGGCTGCAAGTATGGCCGCGACGGCAAAGCCGATGAAGAACATGGCAAACACGAACACGACCGTGCCGACAAAGGCGCCAGTGATGTAGCCGAGTGTGTCGGACGTGACCTGCTCCCAAATCTTGAGCGCAGCCTCAAATACGGCATCAAGAATGCGGACGACGCCTGAGACATCGTCCGAACCGCTTTCAAGCCCCGCGCTTCCTGCAACAGCTTTGATGATCGTGTCCGATATGATTTCCGGGACTTTTTGAGCGAGGACGAAGAGGGTGGAAGCAAACGCGTCCCAATTGGTCGCCATGAAGTAGACGAAAAAAGCCCGCATCAGCTTGAAGGCGATTTCTATCGGGCTGCCATTGGCACGTCCTGCCAGGATCATGTATCCCCACCAGACCACGTAGAGGATGAGCATGGAGCGGAACAGGAACTCGACCTGAAGTCCGAGGCCGCCATAGGCGGTTTCGATAAAGGCTTCGCTCGTTTGATCGACCGTCCTGAGCATGTCGGAAACAACGGTCGTCACTGCATTTGCCAAGACCCGGCTACCTCTTCAACACTGCGTCGAAGGCAACGTTTGCCGGTTTGGCGTCGCCGCAGTCATCTGCCGTATATGCATTGAGCGGGCCGCAGGGAGCCTTAACCTCCGGCGTTGCGCAGCCGGCCAACAAAACAAAAAGCGCAGCGCATGATGTTTGAACCACGAACCTCAATTGCCTGCATCCTTGAACGGGTTGACATCCTTGTATTTCATCATCTTGGCTGTCTCGGATTGCTGGGTCAGGCGAAACTGCATTTCCTGATTCATGGCTGACACCGCGCCGTTCGACACCCCGATCAGCTCATTCATTGTGCGGGCCGTCTCCAACTGCATTTTGGTATTGGCATCGACCGAGCCCTTGACGTCTTCTGCCTCGCCGATCTGGCCGCTTGCCGATTGAAGCGACTGCTCGCGCGCGGTGACGCCAGCGGACGCCTGTGAAGTGAGTGCTGACAGAAGCGCTGCTGTGTTAACCGAGCTTGAGTAGGCGTTGTTGGCAGCGCCTAGGTCTTCGCCTTCGACGATGGCTTTGACGGTCTTGACCAGCTGCAAGCCGTTGATGACCATTGCCGCCATTTCCTGAGCC
>JBGTAU010000389.1:0-2043 GCA_041749675.1 Rhizobiaceae bacterium
CCGAGCGTCATTGGCACGGCGTCTTGCAATTGCGTGCGGCCGATCTTCAAAATATCTGAAAATTGCCGCCCTTTATCGGCGAACGAATCCGCCAATTTGCCGAGCGCTGTAATCAGTTTGTAAGTGGCAAATATGGTCGCCAAGCGTAGAGCTGTTGGGTAAACGTCGTTGGTCGATTGGGACATGTTGACGTCGTTATTAGGGTGCAAGACATCATAGTGCCCGGGAGCCTCGCCCAGCTCTAAAAGGGCGATGTTGGCGATCACTTCATTGGCGTTCATATTGGTGGATGTGCCCGCCCCTCCTTGGATGGGATCAATGATGAACGCATCATGATACTTGCCTGCAACCAGCTCCTTACACGCGGCGCGAATGGCCTTGGCCTTCTTTGCAGGCAGTGTTCCCAGTTGCTGGTTGGTGTCCGCTGCAGCCCATTTGACCATGGCATGGGCGCGGATGATCTCTGGATATTCCGCGAGCGTACGTCCCGACATTTGAAAATTTTCAGCCGCGCGCAGTGTATTGATGCCCCACAATGCGTTGAGCGGGATAGAAACCGAGCCTAAGAAATCTTTCTCAATACGGTTCGCTGCGGCATTGCTCATGTCATCTCCTCAAGACTCGACCAAGTTGCAATTTTCCTGAAAAGCCGCCTAATTGTTAGATTTTGCAAGGAAAATCATGAACTTTCACGATTTTTGGTGTTTGAATGTCGAATTTCGAAAAATATCAGAGGAAAATCTACTTTTATCGCTTAATTATAGAGATTGAGCGAAAAACGCAGTGTCTGCGGCAATGGGTTCCAAAAGCCTGTTCGCACGCCGGCCGCGCGTAAAATGCGTGCGGTCCAAGTGTTGCATCCAAGCAGCGCATTAAATTTGCCGTTGGCCTCATAGAATTGATCGAACTCGCCGTATGCCGCGCCCGCAATCACTTGTGCTTTTCCGGTCAAATCGATTTTGAACGATGCCGCCATTTCGCGTTTGAGGGCTTCAAACTCTTGTATTGAAAGTTCCAATTTTGTCAGCGCGGGATTGTCCTCATTCATCTCGCCAAGCACCTCAACATGCATGACTGCGCCATCCAATGTCAGCGCTCGAAACAATGGCCCTGCTTTCAACTGGCTCCACGTTGGTGTTTCAATGTAGAACGACCGTCCGCCCCAGCCAAGCATGAGCCATTTCACATTTGGATTTGTCAGCGGCAGATCAAAACCCAAAAATGAAAAATCAGCACGGCTTTGGTTATCTACGGGAATGATTATGTCGGTATGAATGGCGCTACCAGCCAGGTATATTTTGACCGTATTGGCATCACTTGTGTTCACAGAAAACAGCGGACGCGGAACCAATGTTCCCAACAAAACGGCAACCGCGAATACTGCGATTGCCGTGATGAAAAACTTTGTAATGCGGACCAAAACCCTCAATGCAAAATCTGGCTTAGGAATAGTTTTGTGCGTTCGTTTTGTGGATTCTTGAAGAACTCTGATGGCACGTTTTGTTCAACGATCTGCCCGCGGTCCATGAATATCACGCGGTCGGCGACTTGGCGGGCAAAGCCCATTTCGTGCGTCACGCAAATCATGGTCATGCCTTCTTCGGCGAGTGACACCATGGTTTCCAAGACTTCTTTGATCATTTCAGGATCAAGCGCTGATGTCGGCTCGTCAAACAGCATCACGCGCGGGTTCATACACAGTGAGCGGGCTATTGCCACTCGCTGCTGTTGTCCGCCAGACAGTTGACCTGGATATTTGTTGGCTTGCTCTGGAATTTTGACCTTTTCCAAATATTTCATTGCCACTTCTTCAGCCTGTTTCTTTGGCATTTTGCGCACCCAAATTGGCGCCAAGGTGCAGTTTTCCAAAATCGTCAAATGCGGGAACAGATTGAAGTGCTGAAACACCATGCCGACCTCGCGGCGCACTTCGTCGATCTTTTTCAAATCATGTGACAATTCAATGCCGTCCACGATGATCTGGCCTTTTTGGTGCTCTTCCAGCCGATTGATGCAGCGGATCATGGTGGATTTTCCTGAGCC
>JBGTAU010000390.1:0-2319 GCA_041749675.1 Rhizobiaceae bacterium
AACGCGATGCCCAAAACCCATCAGGCGGAACGGATCATTCTTGTCTTTCGCCTTTGCGATATATTCGGGAATGCGATCGACCGATCCAATCTCTGCCAGCATGTTGAGCGCCGCTTCATTCGCGCCGCCATGTGCGGGACCCCAAAGGCAAGCGATCCCCGCGGCAATGCACGCAAACGGATTTGCGCCTGATGAACCGGCCAAACGCACCGTTGAAGTAGAGGCATTTTGTTCATGGTCTGCATGCAAAATAAAGATGCGATCCATGGCACGCGCCAAAACTGGGTTCACCGTGTATTCTTCACAGGGAACAGCAAAGCACATACGCAAGAAGTTCGACGCGTAGTCGAGATTGTTTTGCGGATAAACGAACGGCTGCCCGATCGAATATTTATACGCCATTGCCGCGATTGTTGGAATTTTCGCAATCATCCGCATCGATGCGATCATGCGCTGTTGTGGGTCCGATATGTCAGTCGAGTCATGGTAGAATGCAGACATCGCGCCCACCACGCCCACCATAACCGCCATAGGATGCGCATCGCGGCGAAATCCACGGAACAAGAACTGCATTTGTTCATGCACCATAGTGTGGCGAGAAACGCGCAGATCAAAATCGTCTTTCTGCGCTTTGGTTGGCAATTCGCCATAAAGCAATACGTAGCAGACTTCTAAAAAGTCGCCTTTTTCGGCCAATTGCTCAATTGGATAGCCGCGATGCAGTAGAATGCCCTCGTCACCATCAATAAATGTGATCGCCGATTCGCAGGCCGCGGTGGATGTAAAGCCAGGGTCAAATGTGAACGCACCTGTCGCTTTGTATAGCGGCGCAATATCGATCACATCCGGTCCAACAGTGCCACTTCGTACTGCCAGTTCAATTTTTTCTGAACCGAGTGTGAGCGTGGCTGTTTTGGAATCCATTTGTGCGTTCCTTCTTGGAGTTTTCTCGTGAGAACGCATGCTGAAAGCAAAACTTTCCCCGAATTCATGCAATTGCTACCGCATTTGCGAAGAAAAGCAAGCTATCCAAAGGAATAATGTTGCGATGCAACAAAATTCGATTTTGAGCTGAATTGCAGTAAAATTCAGCGAATATGTAGATGCAAATCAGCGTACAAAACCGTTGCGCTGCCAAACTGCAGCGACAGTTTTATTATCCCAAACCCGCGCATTAAGCTTGGCAAGCGCAGGAAATTGGCTTGCAAAGTGTGCAGAATCTTCTTCCCATGAAATCATCATCGAAAGATAGATATCAGCGGCGCTGATTGTGTCACTTATGAGAAAATCGTCAGTACCCAATATCGCAGTCAAAATTGCAAACTCGCGATCCATATGCTCACGCGCTTTATTGCGAATTGCTTCTGCATGGCTTTCATCAGTTGAATAGCGATGTGGATAGTAAAAGCGCAGTGCACTCATGTAACAATTGGCCGCCATAAAGAACATGGCACGCAAATACTTGGCGCGTTTTGGATCACCAATTGCCGGTGCCAACTTTGTTTGGGGTGTCCCATCTGCAATCCACATCGTAATCGCGCCGGATTCTGTCAGCAGCGTTCCGTCTTGCGTAATCAATGCAGGTACTTGTCCCAGCGGATTGACTGCGAACAGCTCCGGTGGATAGGACCCATCTTCCCGTTTGTCCATAACGGTTATCTCATAGGGTGTGCCCGTCATCTCCAACAGCGCTTCGCAAACCGCTGAACCGGATCCTGGTCGTCCAAACAATATTAACTTGCTCATAGTCGTCCCATCAAACAATTTGGTCTTGGATACGCGCAAGTGACTCTTCGCGTCCCAACACTTCCAACACATCAAAAACCCCAGGAGATGTCGCCCGCCCTGTTAGCGCCGCACGCAAGGGCTGGGCTACTTTGCCCAGTTTCAGAGCCTTTTCTTCTGCATATATACGCACCGCTTCATCCAGCGGCAAAGCCTTCCAATCTGACACGTGAGCCAAGATTGGATGCACTTCGCGCAAAATCTGACGTCCTGCGTCGTCGAGTAAAACAGCTGCTTTTTCATCAAGATTCAGCGGACGCTGGTGGAATAGGTACATGGCCCCATCAGCCAATTCCACCAATGTCTTCGCGCGGTCTTTCAGCCCTGGCATGGCCGCTAAAAGTTGCGACTGAGAATGATCCGTTAAGCGATCCAGTATTGGCTTGCCATTTGGCAGATATTGCAACGAGTTCAATAGTGTTGTCGTGAGCACTGCATTGTCCGTGTGGCGAATATAATGACCATTGATCGAACCAAGCTTATCAAAATCAAACCGCGCCGCGCCCTTGTTCACGTCCTTCATATCAAACCAAG
>JBGTAU010000391.1:0-8439 GCA_041749675.1 Rhizobiaceae bacterium
GCACAACACTCGGCCTTCTCGCCTCAACAGGCGGAAATGTCATTGATCAGATTTTGTCGCGCATCGTCGATATTATGCTTTCGATCCCGCTTCTGGTTTTCGCGCTCATCATTCTCTCCATGTTCGGCTCTTCTATCCCTACACTGGTCATCACCATTGCGGTTCTGGATTCCACTCGCGTGTTCCGGTTGGCCCGCGCTGTGTCGATGAACATTGCTGTGCTTGAATATGTGGAGGCTGCAAAATTGCGCGGTGAAGGCCTTTGGTGGATTATGACCAAAGAAGTGTTGCCAAACGTTTTGCCGCCAATGATTTCAGAGTTTGGTCTTCGTTTCTGCTTCAACTTCCTGTTTGTTGCGGGCTTGTCGTTCCTTGGCCTTGGCATCCAGCCGCCATTTGCCGACTGGGGCGGTATGGTGCGCGAAAACGGCAAAGCCATTTCGTTTGGTCTGGTCGCTCCGCTCTATCCAGCAGCCATGATTGCGTTAATGACCATCGGCGTCAATTTGATCGTGGACTGGATCTTGTCAATCAATGCGCGCCCCTCTGGCGCTTCGGCGGAGATGTAAAATGGCTGACGTCGAAAAAGTATTGCGCATCAAAGACCTGCGCATCGAATCGATCAAGGGTCTCTGCCTCGTCAATAATATCTCGCTGGAACTTAAGCGCGGCGAAGTGATGGGGTTGATTGGCGAATCGGGTGCCGGAAAATCCACCATCGGCATCGGCGCGATGGCCTATACACGGGCAGGCTGCCGCATCGTCGGTGGAACCATTGAGATCGACGGCGTGTCAATCCGCGATCTTTCCGCAGAAGGCAGACGCGAGCAGCGCGGCCAACATATTGCCTACATCGCCCAAAGTGCGGCAGCGTCCTTCAATCCGTTTCACACTTTGCTTGATCAAGTCACTGAAATGCCGATCCAGCATGGGCTAATGAGCCCGGCGGAAGCTAAAGAGTGGGCGCTTGAATTGTTTCGGGCGTTGGATTTGCCCAATCCGGAAACCATCGGCAATCGCTATCCACACCAAGTGTCGGGCGGCCAATTGCAGCGCGCGATGACAGCGATGGCGATGTCATGTCGCCCGGATATTCTGGTATTTGACGAGCCGACAACGGCGCTCGATGTCACCACCCAGATTGAAGTTTTGGCGCTGATCAAGAAAGTCATCAAAGACTATAATCTGGCTGCGCTCTACATCACCCACGATCTAGCCGTGGTGGCGCAAGTATCCGATCGTATCATGGTGCTGCGCGGCGGCAATTTGATTGAACTTGGCGAAACCGACCAGATTTTGAACAATCCAAAAGACCCTTACACCCGTGCACTGGTGAGCGAGCGCAAAGAGGCCGATCACCTCTCCAAAGAACTGGATAAACCACGCGGCGAAATCATCCTCGATATTAAGAATGCGCTGGGCGAGTATGGTGATTTCAAAGCAGTCAATGATGTAACACTGAATGTTGCTAAGGGCGAAACGGTCGCTGTGGTTGGCGAGTCTGGCTCCGGCAAAAGTTCGCTCGCGCGCCTTATCGTCGGTCTTTTGCCGCGCACGTCGGGATCAGTCAAATTTCGTGGCAATGAATTGTCCGTAGCACTCACTGGCCGCAGCAAAGATGATTTGCGGCAAATCCAGTTTATCTATCAATTGCCTGACGTTGCGCTCAACCCGCGCCAAACCATCGGCGAAATCATTGGTCGACCGGTCGCATTCTACTACAATAAATCGCCTGCTGAGGTGAAGCTGCGTGTGGCTGAACTGCTGCGCCAAGTTGGCTTGCCTGAAGATTACGCTGGTCGCTTGTCCACACAACTTTCCGGTGGCCAAAAGCAGCGCATTTGTATCGCCCGCGCGCTGGCAGCCGACCCTGATCTGATCATTTGCGATGAGCCAACCTCAGCGCTCGATCAGTTGGTTGCCGATGAAATCCTCAAGCTTTTGAAGAAGCTTCAAGACGAACTTGGCGTCGCCTATCTCTTCATCACCCATGATCTGGGCATCGTGCGCCGCATTGCGCATCGCACTGCGGTGATGCTCAAAGGCCAGCTGGTGGATGAAGGCCCGACAACGAAAATTTTTGCCCCTCCCTATCATCCCTACACAGAAAATCTCCTGGCATCGGTGCCTGAGATGCGTACGGATTGGTTGGAAAGTGTGCTTAAAAAGCGCGGTGGCTCCAAACGCGAGCGTCAAAAAGCTGGGACTGCAAGCTAGTCATCGATTGCCACCGTCAAAAATGCGCTCAACATGTTTGGGCCATTGGCGTGGCAGCACCGCAACCATGTCGTAGCGTATGGAAAGTAGAGCAAAATCAGGTTGCTTGGTGAGCCAGATGTCACCGGCATTTTCAATCCGGCGCATCGCTGTTGGCGTGATCGAATCCATGGCTTCTAACAATGTTGCGCGCGCTTTGACTTCCACCATCACAATCAAGTCTCGCTTGCGTGCAATAATATCAACCTCACCGGCTTTGGTTTTGAATCGTTGTGCAACGATACGGTAACCCTTAAGGCGCAGCGCCATCGCCGCCAGCCATTCGCCGCGGTGTCCGCGTTTTTCAGCGTCTTGGCGGCTCAGCCTAGCCATCATTTTCGCCTTTGAACGCCAAAATGCGCTTGTATAAATCGCCTTTGGGCTCTCCGGTCAGCCGCGATGCTTCAGCGGCCGCCTTCGACGCTGGCATTTCCGCTATTAACGAGCGCAACAGTCCATCAATATCCGCCGTTGTCGCCGCCGCTTCACTCGGCGGCGCTACAACAATCACAATCTCGCCGCGCACATTGGCATCCGCTGGATATCGCGCTGATAATTCGCCAAGCGGTGCTTGCACACATTCTTCGAATGTTTTCGTCAGCTCTCGACACACTGCTGCCAACCGATCTGAGCCATAGACTGAGGCCATATCAGCCAAGGTCTCTGAAAGTCGATGCGGCGCCTCGTAAAACAACAGCGTCACATCCAAGCTCCCAAGGCTTGCCAAACGGCTGCGACGTTGAGTTTGTTTAGCCGGCAAAAAACCTTCAAATAGGAAGCGCTCAGATGGCAATCCCGCAATCGAAAGTGCGGCTAATACCGCCGAAGCCCCTGGAATGGGAACCACGCGAATGCCGCGTGCGCGGGCTTCTGTGGCGATGCGTCCGCCCGGATCGGACACTAAAGGTGTTCCTGCATCCGATATGAGAGCCACCGCTTTGCCCGCTGCGATATCCTCCAGCAATCGCTGACCAGAGGACGCCTCGTTATGCACATGGTAGGAGACTGGCTTGGTGCTTATCCCATAACGATCCAGCAGCACGCGGCTGGTGCGCGTGTCTTCGCACGCGACCAAATCGACGCCCGCCAGCGTTTCCAGTGCGCGAATGGTCATATCGCCAAGATTGCCAATCGGTGTTGCCACCAAATAAAGGGCGGCTTCCAACGGTTTTGCGTTGAATATTGCCTCGCCAATACGATAGGTGCGCTTGTGTTCCATGCTTCGTTTTGGCCTGAAATACCACGCGGGTCTAGTCAATTTGCGCTTATTTGTCTGCGAAGATGGCGGTTTGTACTTGAAGACGCTTGCAAATCAAAATGACCGGTGGCTAGCCTAGCTGCGAGGAGATTTTCCATGCTTTCACGCCGTACTTTGATTCGCAGCACCGCAGCACTCAGTGCATCGTCATTGCTCCCAACTTTCGGCCGCACCGCCACAACAGCGGCGGCGGCTGGGTTTCACTACCCTGCTGAAGAAGGTCCGCACGAGCGCACTTTTATGCAGTGGCCCGTCAACAAGGCGGTCCACCCAGATGCAGTTTTTCTGGAAACTTTGCAGGGCACGATTGGCAAAATCGCCAACACGATTTCGGAATTTGAGCCGGTCGTTATGTTGATGGCCAAAGAGCACGAGGCACTCGCCCGAAAAACATTGGGCAGCAAAGTCGAGATTTGGGATATTCCAACCGACGATCTTTGGGCGCGTGATTCTGGTCCGTCATTTGTCGTCGATGGCAAGGGCGGCCTTGCCATGACCGCATTTAATTTCAACGGCTGGGGCAACAAACAAGTCCACGACAATGACGGCAAAATTGCTGCCCGCATCGCTGAGCGCATGGGCTTGCAGCTGTTTGATGCTGGCCTCGTCGGTGAAGCGGGCGGCGTGGAAACTGATGGTGCCGGCATGCTGCTAGCACACGAGAGTTCATGGGTGAACCCAAATCGCAACAAGGGTGACCGCGCCGACATTGAGCGCCGCCTGTTTGAAACTATGGGCGCAACGTCGTTCATCTGGGCGCCGGGCGTCAAGGATGCCGATATAACCGACTATCACATCGACGCTTTGGCGCGGTTTGTCAGGCCCGGACTTGTGGTTGTCCAACTTCCCGATGAAATAGACGAGCAAGACCCTTGGACAGTGTCAGCCTTTGAAACCTACACAGCGATCGAAAATCGGCGGTCCTTGAAGGGCATCAATATGCAGCTTGCCATTTTGCCTGAGCCATTGAATCCGCGCATCAAAACGGATGATTTTGTGGCTTCCTATGTCAACTATTACGTCTGCAACGGCGCACTCATTGGCGCTGAATTTGGAGATAAGGACGCGGACGCAGAATCTAAGAAAATCTTGACTGAGCTCTACCCCGATCGTGAAATCATAATGCTTAATGTCGATCCCGTCGGCGAAGTTGGCGGTGGCATTCATTGCGCCACGCACGAACAGCCTAAGGTGTAACATGTGGGCTTGGCTTGATCGCAACGCGCAACCTTTGCAGGCCATCGCGGCTATCATCACCGTGATCGCAGCGCTGACTGCTGTGATTGTCGTACCGATACAAATTAACGCCGCAGACCGCATTCAGCGCGAACAGACGGCGCGGGAAATCTATCGTGAGTTTCTCAACCTGACCGCCAACAAACCAGAAATCGCCGCTGCAAATTATTGCGCACTGAAAGAAGACAAAGACAAAATGGCCTATGAGGCCTACGTCGAGTATTTACTGTATACCGCCGAACAGATGATCGACACCGATGAAACATGGCGTGCGCCCATGAGCGCTTACATGGCTGATCATATGGATTATTTGTGCGCTGCCAGTGATTGGGAAAATCAAACGCCGGCTGTAAAAATGATCATCGAGGATTTGCGCAAGAACTGCACCGCACAAGCAGCTTGCCCCGCGCAGTAGGGACTATTCCATCGCCAAGTCTGCCACCACTGCGTCCAGCACAATCATGCCCGCTGGTGTGGCGCGTAGGCGTGAGTTGCCGACGGGTTCGATCATCCCGTCTTCGCGTAAATTCGACACGCGGCGCTGATTGAGGACGCGACCGGACAGTGCTTCAAAGCGCGGAATTTCAATGCCTTCCACCAAACGCAGGCCCATCAACAAAAACTCGTCGGCTTGCTGCGATTGGTTCAAATGCTCTTCCGCAACAATGCCGTGACCGGATGTTTCCACGCGTTTCAGCCATTGCTCCGGATTGCGTTCGGTAATGGTGACGGTGCGACCATCATCCTCTTTGAACCGTCCATGCGCGCCCGGCCCCGCACCAACATATTCGCCGTAGCGCCAGTACACCAAATTGTGCCGGCTCTCCGCACCCGGTTTGGCATGGTTTGAAATCTCGTACGCTGGCAGACCGCGCGACGCGGTAATGTCCTGCGTCATCGCATAAAGATCAGCGGAACGATCATCCGCCAGTGTCTTGAGTTTACCCGCCGCATAAAGCTTGGAAAAAGCCGTGCCATCTTCAATCGTCAGCTGATACAGCGACAAATGATCGGCCGCTAAATCTATGGCGCGGTTGAGTTCTTTTTCCCAGTCCTCAGGCTTTTGGTCAGGCCGCGCATAAATCAAATCAAATGACATGCGCGGGAAAATTTCTCGCGCCAAGCCAATGGCCTTCAAAGCCTCTTCGACATTGTGCAGGCGGCCGAGAAATTTGAGCTGCTCGTCATTCAATGACTGCACGCCCATCGAAACACGATTGACACCAGCGGCGCGGTAGCCATGAAAGCGCTCCGCCTCAACGCTGGATGGATTGGCCTCCATCGTGATCTCGATGCCGTCCGGCACAGTCCAAAGCCTAGCCACTGATTCAAAAATCGCCCCCACGGTTTTCGGCTCCATCAAAGACGGGGTGCCGCCGCCTAGAAAAATACTTTTGACGGTGCGCGGTCCGGTGCGCTCGCGCATCGCGGAAAGTTCCGCATCGAACGCGACGGCAAAGCGTTGTTGATCCGGTGGAAACTGGCGCACATGCGAATTGAAATCGCAGTATGGGCATTTGGCGGCGCAGAATGGCCAGTGCAAATAGACCCCAAAACCCGGTGATCCGTCATCGGTTTTAATCACGCCAGCAGACTTTCGGCAAACAGTTTGAAGGCACGCGCGCGGTGTGACAAGGCATTGTCCCTACCCGGTTTCCAGCCATGTTTTTCCTCTGCCGACATTTCGCCAAAGGTGCGGGTGTGTCCCAATGGCCTGAATGCTGGATCATAACCAAATCCATCCGCGCCGCGCGGTGGCCAGACCAGCGTGCCTTCCGCCTCGCCGCGATAATACTGCGCTTCACCTTGCGGATTGCACAGACACAGCACGGCCACAAACCGCCCTGTACGCTGCACTGCATCGCTTGCGCCCGCTTGCTGCAACGCCGCTTCCACCCGCGCCATCGCCTTTTGCCAATCGCGGGTACCATCGCTTTGAATGGCCCAGTCTGCCGTATAGACACCGGGCGCACCATCCAGTGCGTCGACGCAAAGCCCGCTGTCATCGGACAATGCCATCAGGCCGCTGGCAGAGGCAGACGCGAATGCTTTGGTGTAAGCATTTTCGTTGAACGTCGTGCCGGTTTCTTCAGGTTCCGGCAATCCCAATTCGCCGGCCGACACAATATCAAGACCAAACGGCTCCATCAGCTGGCGAAACTCTTTGAGTTTGCCCTGATTGTGCGTTGCCAATACCAGCCGGTCGCCGCGTTGCAGTTTCATATGAGACCCCAGATTTTCGGTTCGGCAAATTCAAGGCTATTGCCAGACGGATCGCGAAAATAGATCGACCTGCCGCCGCTGGGCCATAGAAAATCAGCTTCGATAGCCACGCCATGGTGTGTCAATTTTTGTATCCATGCGTCCATTTCGACGCTCGATGCCCTGAAACACACATGGCCTTGGCCGCTAGTGCCGTGAGTTGGAACTGGCAGTTTGGCATCACTCGACGCAACCCGCGTTGCAGCTGCGTTGAACAGCAGAACAATACTATCGCCGCAATGAAAAAACGCGTGTCTGCCTTCGACTTTGCCAGCGGGCTCTAGCCCCAAAATGTCCGCGTAAAACGCCGCTGCCTCATCGAGGTCATCGACATAAAGGGCCGTTTCAAGGACAGAGGTCGCTTTCATTGGCGCTTAGCCCACCGCCGCAGCCTGCATGGCCACCAACTGATCAATGCCGCCGCGCGCCAATGCCATCAAGTCCAAAAACTCTTGCTGGCTAAAAGGATGACCTTCCGCTGTGCCTTGAATTTCAACAATGCCCGATTTGCCAGTCATCACGAAATTCGCATCCGTACCCGCGTTGCTGTCTTCCAGATAATCCAAATCTAGCACCGCACTCCCAGCTACAACACCACATGAAATTGCTGCGACATGATCCTTGAGCACTTTTTCCATGGTGATCATCTTGCGGTTTTCCATCCACTTTAGGCATTGCTGCAAGGCAATCCAACCGCCGGTGATGGCTGCGGTGCGTGTGCCGCCGTCGGCTTGGATAACATCGCAATCGATGGTGATCTGGCGCTCGCCGAGCGCCTCAAGGCTCACCACCGCACGCAGCGAGCGGGCGATTAGGCGCTGAATTTCCATGGTGCGCCCGCCCTGCTTGCCAGAAGCTGCTTCGCGGCCCATGCGCTCGCCGGTCGAGCGTGGCAACATGCCATATTCTGCCGTCACCCAGCCTTTGCCCGTATTGCGCATCCAGCCTGGTACTTTTTCCAAAAGCGATGCTGTGCACAAAACGTGGGTGTCGCCGAAGCGCACGAGGCAAGAGCCTTCGGCATGTTTGTTGACATTGAGTTCAAAGCTGACTTTGCGCATTTCATCCAACGCGCGACCGGACGGACGTCCCATGATGTTTTCCTTCAATCAAAAATCTGATCTGGCTTCTAACCGCCTCAAACGCATTAGGCAAAGAAAAAGCAATGTGATGAGAGGGCTTTGAGTTTCTCAGCTTTCCGTCCTATATTGAACCCATGAACAAGCCGACCTTTCCCAGTTTAAGCCAAGGTGGATTAACCTCTGCCGCCGCCAGCCTTGATCAGCGCACCCGCGATATTTTCCGCACCATTGTGGAAAGCTATCTTAATGAAGGTGATCCGGTCGGTTCGCGCAATGTGGCGCGGCTTTTGCCGGTGTCCTTGTCGCCTGCTACCATTCGCAATGTTATGGCGGATCTTGAATCGC
>JBGTAU010000392.1:0-6477 GCA_041749675.1 Rhizobiaceae bacterium
CATTGGCGCGACTGGGCTTTATGCCCCCGCAGTGGCAAAGGTCGGCACGCAGATTGGCACCGTCACCGTTCGCGCCAAACGGTTGGAAGCTGTTCAATAACGCATTTTCACGCTTGCTGTACGTCTAGCGTTTTCTCATAATGCGAAAAATGAATATGCGGGCGCGATCCCGCGCGGAGAGAAAATGCGCGGGGCAACAGGTATCGGGTTTTTGGCCATTGCCATGTGGGCAGTGCTGGCGCTGCTGACTGACAGCACTGGCGATGTGCCCGCCTTTCAATTGACAGCAATGACTTTTGCGATTGCAGCGCTGTGCGGCATGGCAAGTTGGCTGTTTCGCCCGCGAGCGTGGCGCGGGCTTCGGGTTCCGTTGGTGGCTTGGTTGGTCGGCGTTGGCGGCCTGTTCGGGTATCACTTTGTTTATTTCACAGCCTTGGCAAATGCGCCTGCCGTGGAGGCCAGTCTCATCGCCTATTTATGGCCTTTGTTCATCGTGCTCGGATCGGCATTCATGCCCGGCGAGCATCTTCGCTGGCATCATTTGACCGGTGCTCTGCTTGGGCTGGCAGGCGCTGGCATGATTGTCACCAAAGGTGGCTCAGTCAGCTTTGATCCTCAGTATGCTTTTGGATATTCGATGGCCTTTGGGTGCGCATTGCTATGGGCGAGCTACTCGCTGTTGTCGCGGCGCATGTCAAAAATTCCAACCGATGCTGTGACCGGTTTCTGTGCTGTGACCGCGCTTTTGGCGCTGGTGTGTCATTTGTTTTTCGAACAAACCGTTTGGCCCAATGGCGTTTGGCAATGGCTGGCGGTGCTATTGCTTGGGTTGTTACCCGTTGGCGCTGCGTTTTTCGCTTGGGATTACGGCGTGAAGCGGGGCAATATCCAAATACTGGGTGCAGCGAGTTATGCATCGCCATTGCTTTCCACACTCGTTCTCGTCATTGCGGGAAAAACGATGCTCAATTGGGTGCTTGTACTTGCGTGTCTATTGATCACATTCGGGGCGGTTTTGGCCTCTAAAGATATGATTTTGGGAAGAGGTAAACGCTGATGTTGCCATTTGCGGGAGGTATTGAATCGCAGCAAAACGGCTTGTTGTTGTTTGCCCTGATGGCGGCAGTATACTTTCTTTTGCGCCCTGCCGGCATATCAGGCGGCAAATGGGCAGTGATCAAAGTTATTCCTGTTACGTTTTTTGCCTTGATCGCGTGGGGTCAATCCGCGCCAATCTTGCTCGTGGCGGCGCTCATCCTGTCTGCCATCGGTGATTATCTATTAGCCTTTGAGGGTGAGCGCAGTTTTCTTGGTGGTTTGGCTGCATTTTTCATCGCGCACATTGCTTATATTGTGCTGTTTCTCAATAGTGGCACGGGTCTCCTTTTGTTCGCAGAACCTTGGCGGATTGCTGTGGCTATAATGTTTCTGCTTCACGCAGGCTTGATGGCAAGGCGGCTTCGTCCCGCAGTGCCAGCGGACATGCAGATGCCGGTATTTGCATACATCGGCGCAATTAGCTTGATGGGACTTGCGGCAACTGCGTTTGCCGCGCCGCTTGTGCTTCTCGGCGTATTTTTATTCATTGTGTCAGATACGCTGTTGGCAACCGGTAAATTTCTCGTGCCAACAAATGATCAACGCCAGACTTGGATACAGCCTGGCGTTTGGATCACCTATATTGCGGCGCAGCTGGTCATTCTGCTTGGCCTTGCGGCGTAGTTAAAACACATCTTTACGGTGGCGGATTTCGGCGAATACTTCGCCGTCTGTGGCATTCGTCATATTCAGATTTTCGCGGATGTTGTCGTCGCTGGCGCGTAGGAATGGGTTGGTGGCTTTTTCAACACCAATCGTTGTGGGCAAAGTTGGCTTGTTATCAGCGCGCAAGCGCTCGATTTCCATGGCGCGCAAAACCAATGCTTCGTTGTTTGGGTCAATGGTCAAAGCGAACTTGGCATTGGACAGCGTATATTCATGACCACAATAAACAATCGTATCATCCGGTAAGCGCATTAGTTTGGAAAGCGAATTCCACATTTGTGCAGGTGTGCCTTCGAGCAGACGCCCACAACCGAGGGCGAATAGGGTATCTGCAGAAAACAAGAGTTTTTCGGCTGGAATATGCAGTGAAATACCACCCAGCGTGTGGCCCGGGCAATCAATGACATCGACGCGCCGTCCAGCAAATTCGAAATGGTCGCCGCCTTTTACAGACTTGTCGATGCCCGGAATTCTGTCTGCTTCGAGTGCGGGGCCCGTGATGATGCAGTTGAAACGTGCTTTCAGTTCGAGGTTCGCCTCAACATGGTCTGGATGATGATGCGTTGTAAAAATATGGTTCAGCGTCCAGCCGCGTTGTTCGAGCACATCCAGGATCGGCTTCAATTCCGGAGCATCAATTGCTGCCGTTTGACCGGTCTTTGGGTCGTGAAGGAGAACGCCGAAATTATCACTGCGGCATGGAAATTGGACGATTTCAAGCATGGGCTGACTTTCCTGTTGGTGGGGTTCATATAGTGTGCAGTAGCCCTTGAGTGCAAGCTTGCTTGTGTCTGCTTCCTTGCACTTGCGCCAATCAATGATTAGCTTCATGCCATGCACGCTGACATTATCGAGTTACGCGAATTTTATTCTTCTACGTTGGGTCATTTGGCCGAGCGCTCGATCGGTATGGCGCTCAAGCCACTTTGGCCGTCGGTGCCTTCCGAGCGCCTTGTCGGCCTTGGCTATGTGGTGCCCTGGTTGGATGCGTTGCGCGAGCGCACAGAACGAACATTTGCCTTTATGCCCGCTGGCATGGGCGCTGCCGCATGGCCGCACGGTGATGCATCGCTCACCGCCTTGGTTTTTGATGAAGAGTTGCCGCTGCCCGATAGTTCAATAGACCGCATCTTGATGGTCCATGCTTTAGAGCATGCTGAAGACCCGCGCGAGACGTTGAAGGAAGCTTGGCGCGTTTTGGCGCCGGGCGGACGGCTCGTGATTGTGGTACCAAACCGTCGCGGTATCTGGGCACGCACGGATGCCACGCCTTTTGGAAGCGGGAGGCCTTATAGCAAGGGCCAGCTGATGCGGTTGCTGCGCGAGGCGAATTTTACGCCTGGCGCATGGAATGACGCGCTGTTGTTCCCGCCTTCACATCGGCGCTCCGTGCTCAAAGCGACGCGTTGGTTGGAGGGTCTGGGGCGGCGCGTGGCCGTGCCGTTTGCTGGCGCATTGCTGGTGGAAGCCCAAAAGCGCATGTATCAAGGCGTACCCGTGTCGTTGCGCTCATCTCGCCGTGTGTTTGTACCGGTACTGTCATCGCAAGGCATGGGGCGGGATAGCGAAGCTACTTCTTTACCAAAAACACCGCTTGTTGGCCAAAGAAGTTCCAAAGGAATCGCGGTGATCTGAGCACGGTACGCTCACCGTCGCTGTTGAGTGCAAAGGCAGTGTCAATCGTAGCGCCAACTTCGCCGCAGAGCGCAACAAAATCATCAATCGTGCAAAAGTGAATGTTTGGCGTGTCGTACCAGGTATAGGGCAAATCTTTGGTCACGGGCATCCGCCCGTTCCAGAGGAGCGAAAGCCGCACGCGCCAATGCCCGAAATTGGGGATCGAGACGATGGCATATGTGCCAATGCGCAGCATGTGCTCCAAGACGTCGCGCGGGTTGCGGGTGGCTTGCAGGGTCTGGCTGAGGATCACGTAGTCAAAGCCCTTATCGGGATAGTAAATCAGATCCGTATCAGCGTCACCTTGGATTACGGATAACCCGCGCGAGACGCAGACATTCACGCCGGTTTGACTCAGCTCTACACCGCGGCCTTCGACGCCGCGCGTATCTTGCAGCAGTTGCAATAAATCACCGTCGCCGCAGCCGACATCCAAAACCTTGGCCCCTTTGGCGACAAGCGAGGCAATCGTGGTGAAGTCAATGCGTCCGGCTGAAATTGTACTCATGGTTTCAACCCACCCTTTTGCAGCCCTTTTGCACGCGCCGCCGAGGCAATAAAGCCTTCTACGGCTGCAAACATCACCGGCTCGTCTAGTAAAAATGCATCATGGCCCTTGTCTGTTTCTACTTCGACAAACGAAACGGACGCGCCAGCTGCATTCAGCGCGTGGACAATTGAGCGGCTTTCAGCGGTGGGGAACAGCCAGTCAGAGGTGAATGAAACCAGACAGAAGCGCGTTTTGGTGCCCTTAAACGCATTGGCGAGCACACCATTATGCTCGGCTGCAATGTCGAAATAATCCATGGCGCGGGTCATATAAAGATAAGAGTTGGCGTCAAACCGGTCGACAAAACTCGACCCTTGATGGCGCAAATAGCTTTCGATCTGAAAGTCGGCATCGAAGCCAAACGTCAAATTCTCGCGGTCTTGCAAGTTGCGGCCAAATTTGCGGTGCAGCGCCGTTTCCGACAAATAGGTGATATGCGCGGCCATACGGGCTACGGCGAGGCCCTTGCCCGGTATAGTGCCTTCATCGAGATAACGCCCGCCGCGCCATTCAGGATCGGCCATTACGGCTTGTCGGCCGACTTCGTGGAAAGCAATGTTTTGCGAAGAGTGCCGCGCTCCGGTGGCAATTGGCAACGCTGCGAACACACGGGCAGGGTAAGCCGCCGCCCATTGCAGCACTTGCATCCCGCCCATTGAGCCGCCCATCACAAGAAACAATTGTTTAATGCCAAAATGATCAACCAGCATGGATTGCGCGCGCACCATGTCGCCAATCGTCAGCACTGGCAGGTCGAGCGCCCACGCATTGCCCGTCGCCTCATTGACTGATGCCGGACCTGTAGATCCCATGCAACCGCCGATCACGTTGGCACAAATGATAAAATATTTATCCGTATCGACGATTTTATCCGGCCCGATCATCGATTCCCACCAGCCGGGTTTGCCAGTCACAGGGTGCACATTGGCCACGTGCTGATCGCCTGTCAGCGCATGACATACAAGGATCGCATTCGATTTGTCAGCATTGAGCGTGCCATAAGTTTGGTATGCGATTTGAAACGGAGACAAATCCACGCCCGCATCCAGCCGCAGCGGCTTATCCTTGCCAAAGCGCAAGACATGGCTCGACGGATCGGCAATCTCGCGAAAACTAGCTGTATTGCCGCTGGATTTACCAGCCGGTCTGGTGGTTGCCTTCAAGGCCATTGCGCGGGCTCTCCCTCATGAAAATGGTGCAGTAGCTTTTTGCGGGGGAGGGGTGGAAAGTCAATGGGGTGGCTGAACGTGTAGCCCGAAACGCAGGCACATAGTTAGGAATAGGTCACCGACAGGGTAATTGCTTTAGTCGATTTGGGTGATATAAAAAATTGACAATGCACGACAAAGCACTACAATGTGTTCAGATACGTCATTCACGTCAGGACAAAAAATATGGCGACATCATCAAGTGTTACCCTTTCGCTTCGTGTCCCAAGTGAGTTAAAGACCCGCCTTGAGCGTGCGTCTGTTCGTACCCATCGTTCCCGCGCATACCTCACAATTGCGGCGTTAAAAAAGTATCTTCACGAAGTGGAAAAGGAAGAGGCCGCAACACCAACACCGAGTAAATATGAACTTGCGCAGCGATATAGCGGAGTAGGTGCTAAGATGCTGGGCAAAGGGCGCAGCGCCGCTGAGATTGACGCAATCATACGTGATGCGCGCGGTGATGAGTAGAAGCCTAGTCGGGATCTCGAGCCTCTATCTGGATGCAAACATTCTCATCTATTTGGTAGAAGGCAACGCCGCGTTAAACGAACTTGTTCTGTCCGCATTTCGTGAAATTGAAGCGCATAACATTACGCTCTATACCAGCGAAATCACCGTCACCGAATGTTTGAATGGTGCTTATCGCGCAGGGCTTGAAGAGTTGGCGCAAAAATATCTTGAACTGCTTAGCACAGAAGATTTTATCGTTTTGCTTCCAGTCGATATTCAAGTGTGCATCGAGACTGCCCGCATCGGCGCAGAACATCGTCTCAAAACGGTTGATTCACTCCATCTTGCTTCAGCAACCCTTGCTGGTTGTCAGGTGTTTTTGACCAATGACAGCGCGTTTCGAAATGGCAAAACGGTTGAAGTTGTTCAGCTTGAAGAATTCAGGTCGACGTAGGTCATATTTTATATTGCCAGTCCGCTTTGATTGTGGCGCATCGCCGCTCTCGACTTTGCGTGCTCGGCCCGCTATTTGAGCACCCATCTTCTATTTGTCTTTGGAAATTCAAAATGCCCAGTCCATCCGCAGCCAATCGCCCAGTCCCAAAACCCGGCATTTTGTCGATTGAGGCCTATGTTCCGGGAAAGGAATCTGCGCCGGGTGTTGCCAAAGTATACAAGCTTTCTTCCAATGAAACGCCGCTTGGGGCCAGCCCCTCAGCCATCGATGCGTTTGAAAAAACGGCTGGTAAGCTTGAAATTTATCCCGATGGTCAGGCGCATGCACTTAAAGACGCTATTGCCGAAGTACACAGCCTAAACCCTGCC
>JBGTAU010000393.1:0-2945 GCA_041749675.1 Rhizobiaceae bacterium
ATTTCGTCCAAAAAGCGACTGGCTGCCACCATAGGCCCCATTGTATGTGAGCTGGATGGACCAATGCCAATTTTGAACAGGTCGAAAACAGACAAAAACATAGATTGTTCCTTGATTGATGCCGCTATTGTGTTTCAAAGAACAATAACTGTCATGGTGGTTCGCGACTGCCGGTATGACATCAGCGACGCTGATGCCTAACTTAACAGATTTTGGGACGCTAAACTTGGAAAATGCTTTGAACTACACAGTGCTAGATGCGTTGGCGCTTATCACGTTCTTACTGTGCTGGACGCTTTATACATCGGTTATCAGTACAGGATTAATCGGCAGAAAGTCGCTCAATTCACTGATGAACACTGAACGTGCCAATTGGATGAAAGTGATGACAACGCGCGAATTGCGCGTTATTGACACGTCTATATTGGCCGGCTTGCAGCAAGGCACGGCGTTCTTTGCCTCCACATCTGTCTTCGCCATCGGGGGCTGCTTCGCGCTCATGAACGCATCAGACCAAGTGGTCAATATCGCCAGCGACTTGCCGATCATGATCCCATCATCGCGCGCCATGTTCGAAACCAAAGCGCTGATGTTGTTGCTGATATACTCATACGCATTTTTCAAATTCGGCTGGTCCTATCGCTTGCAAAATTATTGCTCCATTCTTGTCGGCGCTGTGCCGTTTGTTGCCGATGGCGCTGTTGCAGGCCCTGATGTTGAGCGCGCCGCTGCCAAAGCGCTGCAGTTTAATAACTTGGCAGGACGGCACTACAATTCAGGACTTCGGTCCATCTTTTTCTCAATTGGATTTATGGGCTGGTTTGCTGGGCCTTATGTGTTTATAGCCTCGACCTTATTTATTCTGGCGGTTCTCGTGCGCCGCCAATTTTATTCGCGCGCCCGCTCTGCGCTTCTAGGAGATTAAACTTATGGCCAGTGAAGACTTGATCGATGAAACCATCTTGAAATTGCTCGACAAGGCAGGACCGGGAAAAAACTTATCTCCAATGGATGTTGCGGTCGAACTCGCTGGCAAAGATGAAAAAGCATGGCGTAAATTGATGAAACCGATCAAACTTGCTGCCATGCGTCTGGCCACGCGCGAGATGATTGACCTGACGCGCCATGGCAAACCGGTCGAAGTCAATGAGTTACGCGGCATCTATCGTATGCGCATGAAGGCCGTTGTTTAATCGACTACAATGATCTTGGGAGATAACGCCACGTGCAAAATGTCGTGGCGATCATCAGGCAACCGAGCGCCACGAAGATACTGCCAAAGCCAAAATAAAGCAGAATGACCGCATAGGTCAGCTGTGGTAGCAAATCTGAGAAATCGATGAACGTGCGGTAGACAGACGTCATGGCCGGTCGCTCACGGCTTTTCACGGCCCGCATATAAGGTGTGGACCCGACGCCATCGAGCGCTGCGGCAAATATGGTGCCAGCGAGCAATATCGCGGCTGTCACCAATGGATAGCTGTCACCGGAGATGCCAGCACAAAATGTAAAAACCGTCAAACCTGCAAAGCAAAAGGTGATGACTTTTCGCAAACCAATTTTCTTGGCTATTTTCGCCCAGAACAATGTCGACAATAACATGACATTGCCAAGCGACAAAAATAGCCCTCCCGCCAATTTTCCCTGCCCTGAGGCAACAAGCAAAATCGGACCATAGACAAAATAAGTGGTCCAAAATGCCGATCTGGAAAACGCAATCAACCACGCAAGGCGCAAGCGTGGCTGCGCAAAAAATCGCATGAAATTCTTCAGCGGGTTGACCGGTGGATTGACCGCCGCCTTGATAACCGCGCCGTCGCCCAACCGAAAATACCAAAACAGCCCAAGCAACAACACCGCGAAGCCAACGACTGTAGTGTGAACGGCGACCAGTCCATATGTCGCAAAAATTACGCCGCCCGCAAATGGCCCAACCACCCAAGCCACTGTTGAGAGCGCCATGCGCAGCGATTCTGCAGCCACGAGTTCGGACTTTGGAACGTTGTCCATGATGTAAAGCGACAGCACAATGGCTACGCAGCTGTTGGCCATGACGCGCATCGACATGCCAAGAGCCTGACCTTCAATGGTATGGGTTGCCAACAAGACAGAGGCCAATGCAAACGCGATGACGCCGAGGCTATAAACACGCCGCCTGGCGATTAAGCGTATGAGAAACGGCACCATCAGCGTGCCGAAGAGACTGACCAGCGATACCATCGTATAGAGCACAGATACCTTTTGCTCATCTTGCAGAATCTCATAGGCGGTGATGGGAATAACACTGGTGATGAGGCCGCGAATGGTGGATTCAAGCGTATATAAAAGTGCAAAGACTTTGGCCCTACGCTTGGCGATAGGATCGACAGTTTCAACCTTGGCCCGCAGCGTATTCATTTGCCGACTTTTCTGCATGATTCGTAACAACCATGTTTGCATACAGGCGCGGCGCATTTGGTTGATCGAACGACAGCGCAGGGTCGCAAATGCACGACGAAGCACTCGAAATTGCTAATTAAACCAGTTAAAGCGTTCGGTATCGCTGGGGAATTTTAATGAAATCGCATTTTTCAATGTTTGCTTCATATAATGCTTGGGCTAACACACAGCTGTACAATGCCGTCGCAACGCTCCCAGACGAAGATATCCGTCTTGATCGCGGCGCATTCTTCAAGTCGATTTTGGGAACCCTTAATCACATTCTTGTCGGCGATCGCATTTGGATGAAGCGTTTTACCGGTGACGGTGATGCGCCGTCAAAGTTAGACATGATTTTATATGATGATTTCTCATTGTTGCGTGTTGCCCGTGAGGCGGAAGATTTGCGCATTGTTCAATGGATCGACGATCTGTTGCCCGAAGCATTTTCCGGTCGTTTCATTTACACAACAGTGACAGACATGCGCACCGTGTCCCAGCGCATCGCGCCTGCCTTGGCGCATTTC
>JBGTAU010000394.1:0-4756 GCA_041749675.1 Rhizobiaceae bacterium
CTCACCACTGACACGACGCCGAAATGCACGGGGTCAATGCCCAGTGCTAACGCTGTCGGCAGAAACAAGGGAATAATCACCAGAATGATGGTGGTGGCATCCAAAACACAGCCCAACAGCAAAAAAAGCACCATGGTGAAAGTAAGAAAGCCACCTTTTGACAATTCAAGATCAGTCATAAACGCCGACAAAGATTGCGGGATTTGCTCGGTTGCAATGATGTAATTGAAAATGAGTGCTGAACCGATGACCAAACCTACCGAAGCTGACGAGCGCGAGGCTTCTGCGAATACTTGATATAGTGACTTCCATGTGAGTGAACGATACAGCAGCCCTGACACCAACAACGCATAAAATGCAGCGACTGCGGCCGCTTCTGTGGGTGTTGTAGCCCCACCATAAATACCGCCCAGCAAAATCACCGGCATCATCAAAGCGGGCAGGGCGCGGAACGTCACGCCAGGTATTTCACGCAGGGGAACTGCGTCTTCAGCTGGAATATTGCGGCGATGCGCGATCATGGTCGTCATGATCATTAAGGCCAGCGTCATCAAAAGCCCGGGAACGACACCGCCGAGAAACAAATAGCCAATTGAGGTGTTTGAAACCAAAGCATAGAGCACCATGGGAATGGAAGGCGGAATGATCGGCCCGATGGTCGCAGATGCGGCGACGACCGCACCGGCAAAGCCCGGCGTATAATGGCCGGTCTTGAGCATCATTTTGATTGTGACTTGGCCGACACCTGCCGCGTCGGCAACCGCAGAACCGGACATGCCAGAAAATATAAGACTAACTAAAATATCCACTTGCGCCATGCCACCTTTGAAGCGGCCGACCAAAGCTTTGCAGAACTCCAACAGGCGATCACTAATAGCACCCACATTCATGATGTTGGCGGCAACGATGAACAACGGAACGGCGAGCAATAAGGTGCTGTCATAAACGGATTGAATAAACTGCTCCGACGCCAGCGACAGGTCTTGACCAGAAAGCAGCAAATAACCAACAGCAGAAACCACCATCGCCAAAGCAATGGGGGCGCCAATGGCGGCCATGAGGGCCAGCAGAAACAAGGCGAGCATAAACGCATAACTCATTTAATGCTGCCTTCATCGATGCGGGAATAATTGACAATCGGGCCCTCGACCTCTTCCATTCCTCGTAGGAAATTCAAAAGGATCGCGCCATAGCGCACCATGATCACCACCATGAACACAAGATAAATCGCGAAGATGTAATGCAGGCGTATCCCCAATGTGTTGGAACGCTTTATCTTGTAAAACCAGACATAATCTACGGTAGGCAGAAAAGAGATTGCGAAAGCGGCGACAATAAGCACCGCTGCCAATGCGCCAAAAATGCGCTGGCTGCGGCGACTGACCGACAAATACAGCATGTCAAAACGAATATGATCGGAAGCGCGCAGGCAAAACCCGCCGCCCCAAAACACTAGCCACAGCCATAATGTCAAAGACACTTCGACCGTCCAGCCGATCGGAAAATTGAACAGATAGCGGGCCGCAATCTGCACCAAGAACACAACGAAGATCGCGGCAAGCATGGCTGCCGCGACCCAGTCAGTAAAGTGGCGCAGCCCTGTAACGAGCTGTTTCACGTATCGTTGCCTTACTTGGCGAGCGCGTTGATCGCGTCAACAACACCAGCTGGCCAAGTCTTCGAAAATTCAGACTCAAGATAGGCCTTTTGTACGGTATCGCGGAACGCAGCGACATCTGGCTCATAGACTTTAAGGCCCTTTGCTTTGAGACCTTCGACCAGCTCAGCTTCCTTGGCCAACTGATTTTGACGACCAAACTCAGCCGCATCGTCAGCAGCCTTTTGCAACTTCGCTTGGTTTTCTGGTGACAGCGAATCCCAAGCCTTTTTCGACAGGGTCAAATAGTTCAGGTCCACAAGATGTGAAGTTAAAACTATTTGCTTGGTTACCTCATAAAACTTGGCGTCCATCACGGTAGGCAATGGATTGTCTTGACCATCGACTGCGCCAGTTTGCAGGGCAGTGTAAAGTTCGGCGAATGGAACTGGCACTGGATTTGCGCCCAAAGCCTTGCCAAGGAACTGCCAAGCATCAGATGGCGGCATGCGCAATTTGAAACCAGCCATATCCGCCGGTGTTTTGATCTCTTTATCCGACGTCAAGTTAATCTGGCGGCGACCGAGATACATAACGGTGAGCAATTTAACGCCAAGTTCCGCCTCTACCTTGTCCTTGAAAGGCTGCATCAAAGGATCGTTGAATACGGCCACCTGATGGGCGGCATCGCGGTGCAGATAGCCTGCTGAAAACACAGAGAATTCAGGGTAGAAGTTTGCCAATTCTTGAGCAGAAGCAATCGACATTTCTAAGTTGCCACGAGAAATGGCTTCCAATTCAGTGCCTTGCTTGAACAAAGTGCCGCCCCAAGTGGGCTGGAATGTTGCAAAGTCTGCAATGGCAGGCCCAAATTTCGTATCGAGCGCGACCGCGCGCTGGTCGGTGGCCGAATTGACCGATGACAGGCGCAAAACCAATTTGTCTTGCGCAAATGAAATTCCGGTCGAAAAAATTGTGGACGCTGCCAATGCAGCCATGATGATCGTGCGACGTGCTCTATTCAAAATAAATCCTCCCAGATTTGGTGATGCGCTCCCTCGACTGAAGCTGGATTGTTAGTTTGCAGACAATAAATCAACTGTCCAGATTTATTATTTTTCTCGAGCCTAGCTTTCTTGTTTTTACAGAAAAATTTGTAAATCCTATTCGTGTTTTTTGGCAAAATTGCTGAAGTCACATCCACTCGCGCGGACGTAACTTGTGAAAATTTTTAGAAAACGTTCAAAAATTTCGGTTCTTATATATTGTAAAATACGAATGTAATAATATATTACTGATGTAAACGCGCATAAGCGCAAATTATTTCGGAGATTTAGATGTTTTCTAGCCTATTTTCCCGCGGCGATACGCAGTCCTCACCAGATATCGTCGGACATGACGAAATGCTGGAAATCGTGAATTCCGGCTCATCCACCTTGATTGATGTGCGCGAAGCGGGCGAATTCAACGCCGGTCACATCAAGGGCGCAATCAATATGCCCCTGTCCTCGCTCAATCCGGCTGCAGCACCTAAAGGCAAGCCCATCGTGCTCTATTGCCTATCCGGTGCACGCTCCAGCTCAGCAATGCAAAAATTCCAAGCCGCTGGCACAAAAAACATCCGCAACTACCGCCCCGGCATCTCCGGCTGGCGCATGCAAGGGTGTGCGTTGGTTTAACTGCTGTTTATTTTAGACCGAACAAATCATACGCGTGTCCTTGAAATTTTGCTATTTAGCAAAGTTTTCTGGTATCAGGCTCAGCAGCACAGCGCATTGAACAAAATTGTATGCCATCGCACGCTTGTGCAGGACGCGCAGATTCTGCGCAGCATTAACGGTTGAGGCCATGAGCATTGTCCGTTCATGATCTATACGCCGCAAGAACCAATGCCTGATGTATAGAGCAAGAGTTCCAACCATACCAAGGCAGAGCGAGACAACAAGGCGTCCAGAAATGGCGAACGCAAAAAAACCGATGACAGAAGCGATGCTCACAAGTTGAAAGTGAAAGCTCAACAATCCGCGAAATAACCGAGCAACAATCGGATCCTCAAACTTTGCCAGCAAGAACGTTGGCGTGACGATCAGAAAATAAAAAGTCGGCAGCAGTACGACCACCAACCCGACGATTGATAATGCTTCAATTGACACTTTAGCGTCCCTTTAATGGAGCAAGAAATACCAAACACTAAAGCGATGCGCAAACAAACTTACAAATCATCCTCAAAATCATCATCTTGTCGGCGCGGGGCGGGGCGGTCGCTGAGTGCGCGGCCGATCTCGTCTTTCAGGCTGACCACATCGATGAAATGATCACACTGGCGGCGCAAATCGTCGGAAATCATTGGCGGGTTGGACGAGATGGTGGAGACGATGGACACCTTGCGGCCCTTGCGCTGCAACGCTTCGACCAAGACACGGAAATCGCCGTCGCCAGAAAATACGACGAAATGATCGACCACATCAACAAGGCTCATGGCGTCGATTGCCAGTTCCATGTCCATGTTGCCTTTGATCTTGCGCCGACCCATCGCATCGGTGAATTCTTTGGCGGGCTTGGTCACCACTTTGTAGCCATTATAGTCGAGCCAATCGACCAGCGGGCGAATGGACGAAAACTCCTGATCTTCAATCAATGCTGTGTAGTAATAGGCACGCAACAAATAGCCGCGTTTTTGGAAGGCCTTGAGCATTTTGCGATAATCAATATCAAAGCTCAGTGCTTTTGAGGTCGCATAAAGATTGGCGCCATCGATAAAAAGCGCAATTTTTTCCCGTTGGTCGAACATCTCTTAAAACCTTTCCAATACGTATTTCCAATAACAATGACTGGCTATGCATTTGGCATCACCGGCGTACCGGACGAAAACTCGTTTGTGCCTCAAATCCGTATACCGCGCCGTGCATGATTATCCAAGTACTTCGATAGTTCATTGTTAATGCGTTGTCAGTTTTGTTAGAACTGCATTTCTCGTGTGCAATAAGTCGGTTATGCTTGTGTTTTGCTGCACTACGCGCTATGCGCATGCCAAATTCTCCCTCGTTAGACGTTTGGAAAGGGGCATCCATGGCCCGTGTTACCGTTGAAGATTGCATTGATAAGGTTGATAACCGTTTTGAATTGGTTCTGCTCGCCAGCCATCGCGCGCGCTTGATC
>JBGTAU010000395.1:0-11047 GCA_041749675.1 Rhizobiaceae bacterium
GATCTGTGCTCATAAGTGAGGTTGCCGCGCTCGTCTGCCGTGGTGGCACGCAGGATGCAAACGTTGGGCACAATGTTGGGGAAATGCAGCCAAGTTTGGCCGTCCAATTCTACGCGCTTTACGATGGGCGATGCGGCCCCCTTGGCATTCATCGCGCAGCCTTCGCGGATCGGATCGACAAAGGTTTCGAGGCCAACTTTGGTCAACACACCCGGTTTACGCGCAGCCACATCGCGGTGCATATCGAACATGATGCCGGAGGGGACATTGTAGGCGGCGATGCGATCTTCAACGATCATCCGCCAAATTTCCGGCATCGGCAGATTAGAAGAACCGGATGGATAAGAGCCAGCGATGATGGTCGAAATCAGTCCGTCTTTGGCAATGTGATCAATGCCCTTGACGCCATACATATCGCCTGCAGCGATGGGATGTAGCATCGTCAGGTTACGCGGATGACCCTCATTTTGGAACCGTTCACCGATTGCGGCTAACATTTTATCCGGACACCCGAGCGCAGAAGACGACGAGACTGTAACAACCGCAGCGTCCGGTATGCGAGCAGCAGCGTCGGCGAAAGTGTGAATTTTAGTCATTATTGTCTCTGCTGCCAAACGGAATTCTATGTCTTCGAACTTTGGAACGTTCCATTTTCTATTTGGAACGTTCTATTTTGTCAATGGCTGAGAGGATGAAAGTCGTTGGCAAATCGCAAATTATCCGCCCGTCGCTTAGAAAGGTCCGGGAATTCAACGCTATAGAATTTAGCGATTAGGCAAAAGCCTTTGCGATAAAATGTGGGTTTGCAAAATCGCTATCGTTTTTCTGATTGCGTTTGCCATAGGCAAGTGGGGTTCCGTCGAGGTTTTCTGTCGAGCCACCAGCCACTCTCAAAATAGCGTCGCCTGCTGCGGTATCCCATTCCATCGTGCGGCCAAAACGTGGGTATATATCCGCTTTGCCCTCTGCCAAAAGGCAAAATTTCAGGGATGAGCCAACATTGACAGTTTGGCAATTTGGGATACTGGCCAAGTAACTTTGTGTTTCTGGCGTCATATGAGATCGGCTCGCCACAACGCGCGTCGTGCCATCGCCCCTAGACATAGGCAGCAAAGTTTGGTCGTTAATTTTACCAGCCATTACGGTTGCTTTTTGCGCAATAGTGCCCGCGCCCGAGTATATCAAATAGTGGGCCGGAGCATACACAACGCCTAAAATCGGAATGCCATATTCGATCAAGGCAATGTTTACTGTAAAATCTTCACGACCAGACACAAACTCTTTGGTTCCATCCAATGCGTCGACTAAAAAAAAGCGATCCCCCAAGGCGGCAGGAATAATGCCAGCGGCTACCGCTTCTTCTGCGACAACGGGAATTGCGGCATAGTGCTCAGCGAGTTTAGCCAAAATGATTGCTTCAGCCAATTCGTCGGCCTCTGTTACCGGTGACTGGTCGGACTTTAGGCGCGTTTGGACACCTTTCTGTCGAACAGCCATAATCATTGCGCCAGCGGCAACCGCCATTTCCTGTAGGCGGCTCAACATATCAATCATGTCTATTTGCGTCGCTGGTGATGTCAAGAATTAGACCTCTTTGCGAGCCAAGTCGCGATTTCATTAGCCATTTCCGTCGCATCGCGGCCTGTCGTTTTCAAATGTATCTCTGGCGATAACGGGGCTTCATAAGGTGAGTCAATTCCAGTGAAATTCTTGAGCTCCCCGCGTTTGGCTTTGGCGTAAAGACCTTTGGGATCGCGCGCTGCGCATTCTTCAATCGGCGTATCAACGAACACTTCAATAAATTCACCGTCTTGCATCAATTCGCGCGCGGTTTGACGCTCACTGCGGAACGGAGAAATAAATGAAACCAAAACAATCAAACCCGCATCAGCCATAAGTTTTGCAACCTCGCCAACTCGGCGAATGTTTTCCACGCGATCTTCTTCGGTGAAGCCGAGATCTCTGTTCAAACCATGGCGCACATTGTCACCATCGAGAATGTAGGTGTGCTTACCAAGCGTATGCAGTTGTTTTTCTAACAGATTGGCAATGGTCGATTTGCCCGAACCGGAAAGGCCCGTAAACCAGAGCACCGCTGGCTTCTGCAGTTTTTGATCGGCACGTGCTTGCTTGTTCACATCCAACGCTTGCCAATGCACATTGGAAGCACGGCGCAATGTATGATCGATCATACCGGCACCTGCTGTCGCGTTGGTCACACGGTCGATCAGAATGAACGCGCCAGTCGCACGGTTTTCGCTGTAAAGATCAAAGGCAATTGGTGCTTGTGTCGATATATTAACAGAACCGACCTCGTTCATTTCCAACGACTTAGCGGCATCATGGGCAAAACTATTGACGTCAACACGGTGTTTAAGTGTGGTTACTGTCGCTGTGACGGCATCGGTTTCCGTTCGCAAAATATAACTGCGCCCGGGAATTAGTGCGTGTTCATCGAACCATACAACATGCGCAGCGAATTGATCGGCCACATTTGGACGATTGTCCGATGCGACCAGCATGTTCCCGCGCGAGACTTCAACTTCATCCTCCAGCACAAGCGTTATGGATTCGCCCTCAATGGCGATTTTTTTATCGCCATCCATGGAGACTATCCGTTTTACTTTTGATGTCTTGCCAGACTTAGCGACCGCAACAATTTGCCCAACGGAGACCGTGCCAGACGCAATCGTGCCGGCAAAGCCGCGGAAATCTAAATTTGGACGATTTACATACTGGACTGGGAGCCGGAATGGCAGGCTTGTAAGCCCGCGTTCGATGCTCACCGATTCAAGATGTTCCAGCAAAGTTGGCCCGTCGTACCAAGGCATCTTAGCTGACTTAATCGTCACGTTGTCGCCATAGCGCGCTGACATCGGGATGGTGACAATCGACGTGAAATTCAACCCTTTTGCCAGTTCCTGATAACCAGCGGAAATTTTGTCAAATACCTCTTGCGAAAAATCGACGAGATCAATTTTGTTGATCGCCACGACAATGTTTTTGATACCAAGCAGCGATGCAATAAACGAGTGGCGCCGCGTTTGCTGTAGAAGGCCTTGCCGCGCGTCAATTAATACCACAGCAAGATCAGCAGTTGATGCTCCTGTTGCCATATTGCGTGTGTATTGAATGTGGCCAGGCGTGTCGGCAACAATAAACTTACGCTTAGGCGTGGCAAAAAAGCGGTAGGCAACATCAATGGTGATGCCTTGTTCGCGTTCAGCCTCAAGTCCATCGACTAAGAGTGCGAAGTCAATATTGTCACCATCAGTGCCATGCTTGATGGAATCTTTTTCAAGCGTTGCCAATTGATCTTCGAATATGAGTTTTGTGTCGTAAAGCAAGCGCCCGATGAGCGTGGATTTACCATCGTCAACTGACCCGCAGGTTAAAAAGCGCAGCAGCGTTTTGCTTTCTTGCTCGGCCAAAAACTCAGCCACAGCGGGATTGTCGGCATAGCGTGCGATATTATTTTGCACTCGCGTGTTCATCAAAAATAACCCTCACGCTTCTTCTTTTCCATAGAGCCTGCTTCATCCTTGTCGATCATCCGCCCTTGACGTTCTGAAGTTCGGGCGACCAGCATTTCTTGTACGATTGCGCCCAGATCCGTCGCATCGGACTCGATTGCGCCGGTCAGCGGATAGCATCCGAGGGTGCGAAAGCGGACCATCCTATTTTCAATGACCTCACCTTCGCGCAGTTTCATCCGATCGTCATCCACTTTAATCAACATGCCATCGCGTTCAACAACGGGATGTTTTTCAGCAAAATAGAGCGGCACTATCGGAATATCTTCTAGCAAAATATACTGCCAAATATCCAGTTCGGTCCAATTTGATATTGGAAACACACGAATGGATTCGCCTTTGTTGACCCTTGTATTGTAGATTTTCCACATTTCTGGACGCTGGTTTTTAGGATCCCAACCATGCTGTCCGTTGCGGAATGAAATAATGCGCTCTTTGGCGCGAGATTTTTCTTCATCACGCCGCGCGCCTCCGAAAGCGGCATCAAAGCCATATTTATCGAGCGCTTGGCGAAGTGAGGCTGTTTTCATAATGTCGGTGTGAACACTTGATCCATGATCAAAGGGATTGATGCCTTGGCGTACACCGTCTTCGTTGATGTGGACTAACAGATCGATACCCAAACGTTTTGCGGTTTCGTCACGAAACGTGATCATGTCGCGGAACTTGTATGTGGAATCCACGTGCAAAAATGGGAACGGCGGCTTTGCTGGATAAAACGCTTTTAGCGCCAAATGCAGCATGACGGACGAGTCTTTGCCGATGGAATACAGCATGACAGGTTTTTCAAAATTTGCCGCCACTTCGCGAAAAATATGAATCGCCTCTGCTTCAAGGCGGCGAAGATGTGTCATTTGATCGGTCATGAAAGCCTGCTATTTTGGGAAATCCGCTCGCTGTGCATTTTGTTTGTCAAACGCACGTTCGAACAGCGATAAGTAACGATTTATGGAGGCTTTTTTTACATTGCGGCAGATTTGACAGCAAGGAGCGGCGACCTGCGCAAACCATATAATCACGAATGGAAATCTAATTATTGACATCTCGGCGCTAATACTTGCTCGCCACCATCAAGTCTTTGAGTCAATTATAATCGTGAATACGCCACATATTTCTTTTGGGTTATACCAGACTATCTTTTGTTGATCGCCATCGACGCAAGCGCCGCGTAAAGGCGCGAACTATGGCGCATAAAAACAACGCCATCTCTGGGAAGCCAACTTAGACATCAACAAAATAAAATCCGATTTCAGAAAAACGACAAATAGGGATTGCCAATCCACTTTTGGCGTGTTGACTTACCATACGTCGTCCATTGCCCGCACAAGAGGTAAGGTGCGACGAAAAGGGGGAGTTTTGTTGAATTGGCTGAAAACGTCGCGATAGATATTCGCGGAGTGTCCAAAGTGTTTGGATCAGGTGAACATGCTTTCGCCGCCGTTAATGATGCAGTTTTAGCAATTCGGCAGAATGAGTTTTTCACGCTGCTCGGCCCATCTGGTTGCGGAAAGACAACTTTGCTGCGTCTCATTGCGGGATTTGAATTTCCCACTTCTGGCGAGATCTTATTAAACGGCCAGAATATTGCGCTGATGCCACCGTTTGAGCGCCCTATCAACACTGTGTTTCAAAGCTACGCCCTGTTTCCACATATGAGTGTGGCTGAGAATATTGGCTTTGGTCTGTTGATGCTTGGAAAGCCAAAAGCTGAAATTGATGCGCGCGTCAATGAGATGTTGAAGCTGGTTAAAATGGAGGCACTTGCCAAACGCAAAACCAGCCAGATTTCCGGCGGCCAGCAACAGCGCGTTGCGCTGGCCCGTGCGCTCGCGCCACAACCAAAAGTACTGTTGTTGGATGAGCCCCTCTCAGCTCTGGACTATAAGCTACGCAAAGAAATGCAGATCGAATTGAAGCGCCTGCAATCTGAAACAGGCATTACCTTTATTTTCGTCACGCACGACCAAGAAGAAGCGCTGACAATGTCTGATCGTATCGCGGTGATGTCGGCTGGCAAAATTTTACAGGTGGGCAATCCGCGTGAAATATACGATGAACCTTCGGATCGTTTTGTTGCCGATTTTATTGGCGAGACCAATTTTCTGAAAGGAAAAATTACAGCAACGAAAGGCGCGCTTTCGCAAGTGGAACTTACCGCTGGCGGCAATGTCTTGGCTTCGAGGGCAGAAAATCTTGATCAGACGGGTGAAATCACCGTCGTCATTCGGCCAGAACATGCGCACTTGAATGCGACAAACAACAAAAGCTCAAAGCATGATTTGAGCGGTGTTTTGGCCAATATTGTTTATTTTGGTACCGACACGCATTTCCACGTGACACTTGCAGACGGCATGAACTTTATCGTTCGCCAGCAAAACAAGCCCCATCAAAAAGGCGAGCTGTCTATTGGCGATAAGGTCGCGATTACGGTAGCGGATAACGCCGCCCGTGTGTTGAGGAGTTAGCCGATGCCTAACGCCGCAGCGATCATTGAGTCCGAGCGCAAGCGTGACGTTCGAACCAGATGGTACCTGTCGGCCCCTGCCCTGATCATAATTTTGCTGGCTGCTGTTGGGCCGATGGCAATCGTTTTGGTGTATTCGTTTCTGACACCCGGTCCTTACGGCGATGTTGCATGGAAATTTTCGGCCGAAGGCTGGTTCAATGTATTTGTAGAGCGCGATATTTTTGACAACACGCTTTCACTGGCTGATGCGCATGTTTCGATATTGTGGCGTTCGATAAAACTCTCGCTGTTGACCACCGTGCTGACATTATTGATTGGGTTTCCAACGGCCTATTTCATTGCCACTCGCTCGGAGAAAAGCCGCGAATTGTGGCTGTTTCTCATCACCATCCCATTTTGGACCAATTTATTGATCCGCACCTTTGCTATTTTGGAGGTCATCCGCAACGAGGGTTTGATCAATACAATCCTGTTGGAAGCCGGGATCATCTCTGCCCCCTTACAAATCTTATTCACTGACACCGCCATCGTCACCGGCATGGTGTATGTATATTTGCCACTGATGGTATTGCCGCTGTATGCGAGCTTGGAAAAGCTGGATTTCCGTTTGATCGAAGCGGGCTATGATCTGTATGCAACGCCTTCTCGCGTACTGCGCAAAATCATAATTCCGCTGGTGAAGCCAGGTATGGTCGCCGGTTCGATCCTCGTTTTTATTCCAGCGTTAGGCGCCTATGTGTCTCCCAGTATTTTGGGCGGTGGTAAAAATATGATGCTTGGAAACCTGATTGAATTGCAGTTCGGCCAAGGGCGCAATTGGCCTTTAGGGTCTGCGCTATCCATTACACTTATGTTGATTGTGATGACGGCCCTGATTGCCTATGTGCGGAATGCTGCCAAGACGGGGGCCGGGCATGGCTAGGCAATTTAATATCCGTAATCAGACCGGATTTACTGTAATCGCCATTGGTTGCTTTGTTGCGCTTTATTTGCCGATCATTGTGTTGGTGGCTTTTTCATTCAATGCAAATACCTCGCTCGGCAATTGGGGCGGGTTTTCATTGCAATGGTATGCCAAGGCTTGGTCGAACGAGGCAGTCATTGATGCCACTTTGCGTTCGCTTCAAATCGCGGTTGTAGCAGCCATTTTTTCAACGACCGCAGCAACAATGGCGGCGCTGGCAACAACCCGCACTGAAGGGTATCGTGGGCTGATGCTGAAATATGCTTTCTTAAATGTACCTCTCATGATTCCAGAAATTGTAACCGCTGTTGCGTTATTGATTTTCTTTGCACAAGTTAAAATATGGACGGGCTACACTGGTCTTGGTTATCTTATGGCCGCGCATACGGCGTTTTGTATTCCGTTCGCATATTTGCCGATTCGTGCACGGTTAGAGGGTATGGACCTCACGCTAGAACGTGCCGCGGCAGACCTTTATGCTACCCCGTGGAAGGCATTTCGCTATATCACGCTGCCACTGTTATGGCCTGGCATTCTGGCAGGGTTGATGCTGGCGTTTGTGATTTCGCTGGATGATGTCGTGATCACCAACTTTGTAAAATCTGCAGGCCAAGAAACCCTCCCTACCTACATGCTGGGGCAGTTGCGTCGCACCATTACACCGGAAATGAACGCCATTTCGACAGTATTTCTGCTGCTTTCGATTGGCGTCGTTGCCATATTTTTCTTCGTCACCAACAAAAAAACTTAATGAAAGGGAACTGCTATGAAAATTAGAACTGCACTTCTTTCAGCTGCGGCGGCACTGCTTGCTTCAACCAGTGTTACGTTTGCTGCCGGTGAACTTAACATTTACAATTGGGGCAACTACACCAGCCCTGAACTCATCAAAAAGTTTGAAACCACCTACGACGTTAAGGTCACGGTGACAGACTATGATTCCAATGACACGGCGCTGGCAAAAATTCGACAAGGCGGGCATGGTTTTGATATCGCCGTACCATCACAAAACTATTTGCCAATTTGGATCCAAGAAGGCCTGCTACTTGAAACGAATCCTGGGCAAATGGAGAACGCAAAAAACCTTCTTCCTGAGTGGAAAGACCCAGTGTTCGATCCAGGTCGTAAATTCTCGGTGCCATGGCAGCTCGGAACGATTGGCGTCGCGGTGCGCACTGATATTTTTAAAGGCGATATCAATACATGGGATATCGTGTTCAATGTGCCTGCCGAGCTGAAGGGCAAAATGAACGTCGTGCCTGAAATGAATGACGTCATCTTTGCTGCAATTGCTTATCATGGCGGTACAAATTGCACCAATGACTTGGATGTGCTGAAAAAAGTCCGCGACACTTTGGTCAACGCCAAAAAAGATTGGATTTCAATGGATTACGGCGTCATTGAAAAAATGGGATCTGGTGATTTTCTAGCTTCTGTGGATTGGAATGGGTCTGTGCTGCGTCAACGCTTGGCCAATCCCAATATCCATTACGGGCTTCCAAAGGAAGGCTTTATTCTTTGGTCTGACACGCTTGCTGTTTTAAAGGACGCAAAGAATGTTGAGAACGCAAAACTGTTTCAGAACTTTATTATGGATCCTGAAAATGCTGCCATTATTTCAGCATTTGCTCGCTATGCCAACGGAATTGCTGGCTCTGACGCGTTTTTGCCTGCCGATATGAAAGATGCGCCCGAATTGAAAATACCTGAAGGTTCAAAAGTTACCTATTCTGTTGCTTGTCCACCTGAAGTGTCTGAACTTTATACAAAAATCTGGACTGAAGTTATGAAATAGGTATCAAAAAGGCTGCCTCGGACTTTCCGAGGCGGCTCATTTTTTAGCGGATTAATCTCATGAAAACTGTGTTCTCACCGCGTCATCACGGGCATTCTGGTCAGGTCGAACTGGTTGCCGGTGCCATTGTGCCAGCCTTCGAAAAGCCGTCTCGGGCTGAATATATTATTGATCGTGTAAAGGCCGTCGAGCTGGGCGAAATTCTAGCGCCCAAGGCACATGCCCTCAATACAGCGGCAAAAGTTCACCGGAAAGACTACTTGGACTTTCTACCGACCATTTGGGACCGGTGGACAGCCGAAGGACGCAGTGGCACCGCGCTACCCTTTTGCTGGCCATCCCATGGGCTACGCGGCGACAAGCGCCCCAATCATATTGACGGTCAACTTGGCTATTATTCAATCGATTCTGGATGTGGGTTTGTCGCTGGCACTTGGGATGCCATTAAGTCATCCCATGATGTGGCACTCACGGCTGCTGGTTTGATCGACAAGGGACAACACGCCGCTTTTGCCCTTTGCCGGCCGCCGGGGCACCATTCAGGCAGCTATTTTATGGGTGGTTATTGCTACATCAATAATGCCGCTGTGAGTGCACAATGGTTTCTCGACAAAGGTGCGGCGCGCGTTTCGATTCTTGATGTTGATTATCATCATGGCAATGGCACGCAGGAAATTTTCTATGCGCGCGAAGACGTGCAGGTAATCAACTTGCATGCCGATCCAATGCAAGAATATCCCTACTTCTTGGGCAGTAAAGACGAAAAAGGTTCTGGCAAGGGTGAGGGATTTAACATCAATTACCCAATGCCTTTCGGGACCGGATTCGAACCTTGGTTTGCTGCACTTGAACAAGCTTGCAAGAAACTTGCAAAGTATAGTCCAGATGTTGTGATCGTTTCGCTTGGAGTGGATACTTTTGAAAAGGATCCGATCAGCCAATTCAAATTAAGATCAGAGCACTATCCGCTCATCGGCGAGCGCATCGCTCGGCTTGGCCTGCCAACACTGTTCGTGATGGAGGGCGGCTACGCAGTTGAAGAAATCGGGGTGAATGCTGTGGGTGTTCTGACCGGATTTGAGGGTCGGTAAGGACGGGCAAATGGCGCTTAAATTTGAACGATCTGATGTAACGTTGTCCAATTGGCGCACAACGCCTTTTTCTGCTTGGTCTTTTCAAAATGTGAGCGAGATCGTTCCATCGGCATTGATAAGAGGAAATGGGCTTAGCGAAAGTCCTGTTGTTCCATTGGGCAATATTGCAAATCTCACCGTTGCTGATGCTACAAGTTCGCCGGTCTTGTTGGTTGATTTTCTCGCGAGATCTCAAACAGATAGTTTTGTGGTGATGCGTAACGGGCTCATTATTGGCGAGTGGTATGCTCCGACTTGTGAGCGACAAAAGCCACACCTTTTGTTTTCGGTTTCAAAATCGATCACCGGCATATTGGCTGGAATATTAGAAGATGGAGGCAAGCTGTCTGCCGATGATACTGTCATTCAGTATGTGCCTGAAGCGGCGGGTTCTGCGTACGGTGATGCCACCGTGCGACATCTTTTGGATATGGAAGTGGCACTAGACTTCAATGAAGATTACTTAGACAAAACCGGTGGTTTTGACCGGTATCGCCGCGCGACAGGATGGAACCCAGAAAGTTCCACCGAACCATCTACAGACTTGAAAACTTTCCTTTGCACACTTGCAAAGACGACCGGTGAACACGGTAAAGTCCATCTTTATCGATCACCAAACACGGAAATGATCGGCATTGTGCTCGAACGTGCGAGCGGCAAACGCATTCCAGAATTGATCAGCGATTTAATTTGGAAGCCGATAGGCGCGCATTCCGATGCATTTTTAACCGTTGATCGCATCGGTACATCGCGCGTTGCGGGAGGTATTTCAACAACTGCGCGTGATCTTGCACGGCTTGGCGACATGGTGCGCCGGCGTGGAAATGGCGTGGTCAGTGAGCGCTTTATTGACGATTTATGGACTGGCGGCAGCCGCCAAACTTGGGCTGTTGGTGATCAGGCTGATGGCTTCGAAAACGGCTCATATCGCTCGTTTTGGTATGAAACCGGGCGCGGCGAGTTGGCCGCTATTGGCATCCATGGACAATGGATTTGGATTGATCCAGCAACTGAAACCGTCATTGTACGCCAATCCAGTCAGGAACTGCCCACTCACGACGCGCTCGACGAGGCTATAAAAGCGATGCTGCGTATTGTAGCAAAGGCAAATTAGTTAGAAGCTGCGTTGCTGCGCCTCGGTTTTTAGCCAACTTC